>JAYVRP010000262.1:0-2225 GCA_043776215.1 Rhodoferax sp.
CGTTCCGGACGACTGCAGCGCCAGCCGATGCAGACGCTGCAATTCCGGCACCAGGGCCGGATCCGCCACGCCCTGGAGCGCGCGACAGAGCGCGCGACCCCGCGCCACGACGAAGTCGGCCCAGGGGAACGGTTCCTGGGCTGCATAGGCTTCCAGCAAGTGGCAATACCTCTCCACCTCGGCCCAGTCGCGGATGCCCAGCGACACCTGGATGCCGGCATCGCAAAAAATAAAATGGTTGTGGCTGACCACGCCCCGGGCCAGGATGGTTTCGCCTTTGTGCAGCGCCTGCCGACGCAAACCCGGGTCTGACTCGATGCGCGCCAGCGTCCCGTACAGCTGGGGGCCGAGGAACACGATGGAACTCTCGCCACACAGGCGAATCGCTTCATCGAGGACTTTGTGCGCCGCCGTCATGTCGCCGGCCCGTATCAATAGCAACGCCTGGATGTAGCGTGCCATCGCCTGGAAACGGGTACTGCCCATCGCAGCCGCCATCTCATAGGCCCGCTCGGTGCGGGTCATGCTCTCGCGCCAGTTGCCGCGCACCCAGCCATCCACCATCGCCGCCTGTGCATCGGCCATGATCTGGATCCGCTGGTTCCCGGTGCGCAACGCGAGTTCCATGGCCTTGCGGTTGGACCGCATCGCGCCATCCAGGTCCATCAGGTACAAGTCACACCAGCCGACCATGGCCAGGTAGGCCACCTCCACACGCAGGAAACCCTGCTGCTTCGCCATCGCCACGCAGCGCGTGAACATCGCATGGCCGGTGCGCACCCGGCCCTGCGCATAGGCCGCGTCGCCAACGCCACCAATCGCGGCGATCTCGGCTTCGGCCGAGCCGGCGGCCCGGGCCAGCTCGATCGCACGCTCGTGCTCCTGGCGGCACTCGTCCGTGCGCCCGAGTGCGAACAGCAGGTTTCCACGCAGGTGGTGCAGGCGCGACAGTTCCAGCGTCAGCCCGGCCCGTTCGGCCAGTGGCTGGGCCTGCTGCAACAGCTCCAGCCCCTCGGCAATGCGGTCCAGGATGCGCATGCCGGAGGCTTTCGCCACCAGACCCATGGCCATGTCGCCTTCCGTCATCGCCACCTTGAGGGCGCTGTCGCTGGCCCTGATGGATTCCAGCGCCTGCCCGACCTCGAGCAACAAGCGGGCGCGCGCCAGGCGCAACGGAAAACACTGCTCGGGCACATTGGACAACTTGAGTCCGCGCCCCAGCAGCACCAACGCCTGGGCAAACTCAAAACGGTCCGCCAGCTCGGTGGCCGCGCGCAGGTAGACCATGCTGGCACGCGGATCGTCCGCGCGCTCGTAATGTTCCGCCGCCAGCGCTGCGTCGCGCGACTCGATCCATTCAGCGGCCAGTACATGCAACTGGCGTCTGCGCGCATGCAACAACGAGCCGTAGGCGCCGTCGCGGATCAGCGCATGGCTGAACACCAGCTCATCCCCTTCCGGACGCAACAGAAAATGCTCCACCAGCGCATGGCCATCGTAGGACGGGTCGCCCAGCAGATGCCGCACGACCGCCAGCGGCACCCGGGGGCCCCACACCGAGGCCGACTGCAGCGCGGCCTTGTCGCCCGGCAACAGCCGGTCCATGCGCGACTGGATCAGGGCCTGGATCGAACCCGGCAGGTTACCGGCACCTTCGTCCCCCGCATTCAGCAGGAGTTGCTCCAGAAACAGCGGATTGCCCTCGGCGCGCTCGACACAACTGCGCAACAAGGTATCCGATATCGACGCTGCGCCGGCGGCCAGGCGCAACGCGTCGTCGGCCGCGAGCGGCCCCAGGTCGATGCTGGTCATGGGCAGACCATGCAGCGCGGCGCGCCATTCACCGACCGTCGGATCACCACCAAAGCGCGTGCTCATGACCAGCAACAGGGGCTGATGCGCGGTGAGGCTGGCGATGGCGCCCAATTGTTGCAGCGTCCAGGAGTCAGCCCAATGGATGTCCTCCACCAGCAGCAACATCGCCGGGTGGCCCTTTTTCGGTACCAACAGCAGGCGCAAGGTCTCCAGTGTCCCCTTTTGCCGCACGCCAGCCTCGGTGGCGGACAACAGGGAACGGACCTCGGGCGGTGCCGCGACGTTCAGCAACTCGTACAGGTAGCGACTGTGGGTCGCCCAGGCTCCATCCACGTGGGCCAGATCCCGGATGGTGTCGGCACGGCTGGCTTCGTCCGCATCAGGCGCCAGCCCGAGCAGGCTTTGCACCA
>JAYVRP010000263.1:0-7220 GCA_043776215.1 Rhodoferax sp.
GTCTGTGAACAGGCGCTGGACGGCGGCGGCATGAGCTCGATGCGCAACGATCCGCTGGGCAAAGGCATGGCGCAGATTCTGCTGGCCATGCCGCTGCAAGTGCCCATGGCCTTGCTGGCGGCATTGGACAGGGCCTGAATGTCCACCCTGTTCAAGTACGTTATCCCGATGCTGTTCGGCGGCGCGCCAGCAGGGGCCCCGGATGCCGGATAAACCACCGGGTCTGACACGAAGCCAACTGGCGCCGCTGGTGCTGGTCAATCTGGGGGTCGCCATACACGCCATGATCTGGTACATGGCCAGCACGGTCATGCCCAGCGCGGTCGACGAGCTGAACGCTGCCGCGTTCATCAGCTGGGCCACCAGTGTCTACCTCGTGACCACCATCCTCGGGGCGGTGATGATGGCGCCTGCCAAGGCGCGTTTCGGCTCCTGGCGGGCGATGGCCGGCGCGGCTTTTCTGGTGTCGCTCGGCAGCGTGGCGGCGGCGGTCGCGCCTTCGATCTTGCTTTTGCTGGTGGGGCGAGCGCTGCAGGGCCTGGGTGAAGGAATGCTGGTCGCCCTGAGTTATGCGCTGGTGCGTGAACTGTTCGACAACGCCGTGGTCCCACGCGTGTTCGGCATCCAGGCCGCAACCTGGGGGGTCGCCATCCTGCTCGGCCCATTGGCGGGTGGCTCGCTGACGGAGCTCTGGTCCTGGCGCGCCGCGTTTGTCGCCACGGCCTTGCTGCCTGCGCCGATGCTGGTCGTCGGCTGGAAGATCCTGCACCGGCAGGTGATTCCAGTGCCCACGCGTCAGTCAGCGCCGCTGGGGCGACTGCTGCTGCTGGCGCTCGGCGTGATGGCCATCGCCGCCGCCGACCGGCCCCGCGTCACCTGGCTGGGCGCATGTCTGGTGCTGGCTGGCATCGGTGTGATTACACTGGTGCTGCGCATCGACAAACGGCGGGCGCCGCACCTTTTTCCCACCTGCTTCCCGCAATTGCGCCACCCGGTGTCCTTGGGCCTGTGGGTGTTGCTGCTGATGCCGCTGGCACAAGCCCCGGTCTACGTCTACGGGCCGTACATCCTGCAGATGTACCGCGGCCTGAGCCCGACGCTGGCTGGTTATTTCGGTGCCACCCACGCGCTTGCCTGGTCGATCACCGCGATCCTGGTTTCACGCTTGCACCCGCGCTGGCAAGGCAGCGCCGTGCTTGGCGGGCCTGCGCTTCTGACCGCGGGACTGGCAGGCCTGGCCTTCAGCACCGCGACGCAGCCACTGCCACTGGTGCTGGCATCCCTGGTCCTTGTGGGTGTTGGATTCGGCGTGTGCAACATGTTCATCAACCAGCGCATCATGGCCAGGATGCAGACCGGCCAGGAAGATGAAACGGCAGGCGCCATTCCCACGCTGCAGGGGCTGGGCGGCGCCATCAGCGCCGCCTTGGCAGGCCTCGCCGGCAATGCCATCGGGCTTGACCGGCATCTGGGCGTGGACATCGTGCAACACGCATCGCTGGCGCTGTATGGCGGCGGCGCCGTGTTGTCGCTGCTGGCGGTCGCCATGGCCTGGCGATTCCTGCGCGCGTTGCGGCAAGCGGTGGCCCACGGTGGCTGAGGCTTCGCCCGTTCCGACCGGCTCGCAAAGGGCCTACATATCGTAAGTTAATCAATCGTTTGATTTATTTTGGTAGCATCGCGGCCCATGAATGCCAAAACCGCCGAGCACCCCAAACCGCTGCGCCAGGACGGCGAGTTGTCGCGCGAACGCTTGTTGCGGGTCGGGCTGGCCTTGTTCGCGCAGCAGGGTTTCGACAAGACTTCCACGCGCGAGATCGCTGAAGGCGCGCACACCAACATTGCCGCCATCAGTTATTACTTTGGTGACAAGGCGGGCCTGTACCGCGCGGTATTTTTCGAGTCCCAGGGCTCCCCGACCGAAGAAATTGCCCGCTATGCCGACCCCGATCTGACGCTGTCACAAGCCTTGCACGCCCTGTATGCGAGTTTTCTGGAGCCTCTGAAGCAAGGCGACATGGCACGCCAGTGCATGAAGCTGCATGCGCGCGAAATGATCGAACCCACCGGCCTGTGGGAAGAGGAAATCTCCACCGGCATCCGCCCCATGCACGACGCGCTGGTGGCCGTGTTGTGCCGGCACTTCGGCCTGCGCAAGGCCGACGACGATGTGCACCGGCTCGCGGTGTGTATCGCGGGGCTGGGTGTGCATATGCATGTGGGCCGCGACGTGACCGACGTGATTGCCCCGACCCTGAACGCCCACCCGCAGGCGCTGGACCTGTGGGCCGACCGCCTGGTGATGTACGCCCAGGCCATGGTGCAGGCCGAAGCCTTGCGCCGCAAGCCGATAACCAGCTCGCGCGAAACCTCCCGAAAACAATGACGCCCACCCTCCCCACCCCTCTGGTGCGCAGTGCCCTCCTCGCCGCCGGCCTGGTACTTGCCGCGTGTGCACAGTTGCCCGTGCCGGCCGACACCATCACGCCCGCAGGGACTGCCGCACCCTCTGCCTGGCAGGCGCCGTTGCCGCACAACGGACAACTCGCGGAGCTGTCGCGGTGGTGGGCCCAATTCGAGGATCCGCTGCTCAGCGAGCTGGTGGCCGCCGCGCAGGACCTCAGTGCGTCCGTCGCCAGCGCCAAGTCACGCATTGCACAGGCGCGCTCGACGGTGGCCGGCACCCAGGCATCACTCGGCCCGACCCTCCACCTGGTGGGCAGTGCCAGCCGCGGCCAGCAGGACATCCACATGCCGGTGGCGACCAGCAGCTCGGTCGGTCTGCAGGCGCAATGGGAGATCGACCTCTTCGGTGGTGCGCGCGCCGGCAACGATGCGGCAAGCCAGCGCCTGCTCGGTGCGGCGGCCGCCTGGCATGACGCACGGGTTGCGGTGGCTGCCGAAGTGGCCAACCATTACACCAGCTTGCGAGCCTGCGAGGCGCAGCTGGTGCAAACCCGGCTGGATGCCACCTCGCGCAGTGAAACCGCTCGCCTGACCGATCTGGCGGCACGCGCCGGGTTCCAGGCGCCGGCCAATTCAGCGCTGACACGCGCCAGTGCCGCACAGGCCAACAGCCTGGTGACACAGCAAAGCGCCCAATGTGATGGAGCCATCAAGGCCCTGGTCGCCTTGAGCGGGATGGCCGAGCCCGTGTTGCGCACCCGCCTCGCTGCGGGTACTGCGCGACTGCCGCAACCGGCGCAGATCCAGGTGCAATCGGTTCCCGCCCAGGTGCTGGCCCAACGCCCCGACCTCCACGGCGCGGAGCGCGAGGTGCTCGCAGCCGGTGCCGACATCGCGCAAACGCGCAGCCAGCGCTTGCCCCGGATTTCGCTGGGCGGCAGCATCGGCGCGGGACACTTCTCGGCGGGTGGAAGCAGCACCGATGGCCTCACCTGGAGCATCGGTCCGGTGGCCGTGACACTGCCGCTGTTCGATGGTGGCGCGCAAAGTGCGCGTGTACTTGCCGCCACCGCGCGCCAGGAGGAGGCGGTGGCACTGTATGCCGCGCGCCTGCGTACCGCCGTACGCGAAGTGGAAGACGCGCTGCTGGCCCTGCAAAGCACGGCCGACCGCAACGGTGACGCGCAGGTCGCGGCCGACGGTTTTTCGGCGTCGTTCCGCGCCACACAGGCCCGCTACCAGGGTGGCCTGGCCAGTCTGTTCGAGCTCGAAGACGCGCGGCGTTCGGCAGTGCAGGCGCAAAGCGCGCTGGTCGAGCTCCAGCGCGAGCGCGTCGCCGCCTGGATCGCCCTGTACCGCGCCCTCGGCGGCGGCTGGTCCGCCGACACCCTGCTTACCGGACAAGCCACTCCATGACATCGACAACGTCCGCAAGGAAATCAATGCCAACCTATTCAAAAACCGCACTGCTTGCCGCCGCGCTCGTTGCCGGTGTGGCGCTGGGCGCCATCACCCTGGGCGCACGTGCGGCCGACGACAAGAAGCCCGCCGCTGCCGCACCGAAGCCGGCCTTGACCGTCACGGTCACGCTGCCGCAAACCACCAGCCTGCAGATGCGCGTGTCGGCCAACGGCAACATCGCCGCCTGGCAAGAAGCCAGCGTGGGCACCGAGACCAACGGGCTGCGCCTGGCGCAGGTGCTGGTGAATGTGGGTGATGTGGTCAAACGCGGCCAGGTGCTGGCGACGTTTGCGCCGGAAACGGTGCAGGCGGACGTGGCACAACTCCGCGCCAGTGTGGCCGAGGCCGAGGCCACCTTGGCCGAGGCACAGGCCAACGCGCAGCGGGCGCGTGATTTGCAGGCGTCGGGCGCCCTGAGCGCACAGCAGATCAACCAGTATTTCACTGCTGAACGGACCGCACAGGCGCGCCTGCAGGCGCAACAGGCCATGGCACGGGTACAGCAGCTGCGGCTGGGGCAGACGCAGGTGCTGGCGCCGGACAACGGCATCATCTCGGCGCGCAGCGCGACGGTGGGCGCGGTGTTGCCGGCCGGTCAGGAGCTGTTTCGCATGATCCGCCAGGGTCGGCTGGAGTGGCGGGCCGAGGTGCCCTCCGCCGACCTGGCAAGCCTCAAGCCGGGCCAGCAGGTGGTGGTGACACCCCCCAATGTCGCACCCCTCAAGGGCAAGGTGCGCGTGGTGGGGCCCACGGTCGACCCGCAGACCCGCAACGCCCTGGTCTATGTGGACCTGCCCAGCCCCGGGGCGGCCAGGGCCGGCATGTTCGCGCGCGGCGAATTCGAGATCGGGGCCGGCTCCGCCATGACGCTGCCCCAGAGCGCGGTGCAACTGCGCGACGGTTTCAGTTACGTCTTGCGCCTGGGGCCCGACTCCCGCGTGATCGAATCCAAGATTCGTGTCGGCCGGCGCAGTGGCGACCGGATCGAAGTCCTGGACGGACTCCAGCCCGACGCTCGGGTGGTGGCCACGGGTGGCGGATTCCTGGGTGACGGTGACACGGTGCGGGTGGTCGAAAAATGAACGTCTCCGCCTGGTGCATACGGAATCCGATTCCGTCCGTCCTGCTTTTCATCATGTTGTCGCTGGCGGGCCTGATGGGCTTCAAGGCGATGAAGGTGCAACAGTTCCCGGACATCGACCTGCCCACCGTGACGGTGAGTGCTGCGCTGCCCGGCGCGTCACCCGCGCAGCTCGAAACCGACGTCGCACGCAAGATCGAAAACTCGATCGCGTCACTGCAGGGCCTCAAGCACATCTACACCAAGCTGCAGGATGGCAGCGCCACCATCACCGCCGAGTTCCGGCTTGAAAAGCCGACCCAGCAGGCCGTGGACGATGTGCGTGACGCAGTCGCGCGCGTGCGCTCCGACCTGCCGGCCGACATGCGTGACCCGGTGATCGCCAAGATGGAGCTGTCGGGCTCACCGATCCTGACCTACACCGTGGCATCGGCGCGCATGGACGACGAGGCGCTGAGCTGGTTCGTCGACAACACGATCGCGAAGAACCTGTTGAGCGTGCGCGGCGTCGGCGCCATCTCGCGCGTCGGTGGCGTGACGCGCGAGGTGCGGGTCGAGCTCGATCCGGACCGGCTGCAGGCGCTCAACGCCACTGCCGCCGACATCTCGCGCCAGCTGCGCCAGGTGCAGCAAGAAGCAGCCGGCGGCCGCACCGATCTCGGCGGGGCCGAGCAGTCGGTGCGCACGATCGCCACGGTGCAATCGGCGGCCGAATTGGCGCGGCTCGAAATCGCCCTGAGCGATGGCCGACGCATCCGCCTCGACCAGGTCGCCAAGGTCAGCGACACGGTCGGTGAGAAGCGCAGCGCTGCCCTGCTCAACGGCAAGCCGGTCGTCGGCTTCGAGATCACGCGCACCCGCGGCGCCGGCGAGACCGAGGTCGCCGACGGCGTGCGCAAGCAGCTCGAGCTGCTGAAGGCGGCGCACCCCGAGATCGCGGTCACCGAGGCCTTCAACTTCGTCGATCCAGTGCAGGAGAACTACGAGGGTTCGATGGCGCTGCTGTTCGAGGGCGCGGCGCTCGCGGTGCTGGTGGTCTACCTGTTCCTGCGCGACTGGCGCGCCACGCTGGTGTCGGCCACCGCGCTGCCGCTGTCGGCGATTCCGACCTTCGGCGCGATGTACCTGTTCGGCTTCTCGCTGAACACCGTCACGCTGCTGTCGCTGTCGCTGGTGATCGGCATTCTGGTCGACGACGCGATCGTCGAGATCGAAAACATCATGCGCCACCTGCGCATGGGCCGCGCCGGGCCGCCCCAAGCGGCCCATTCCCCCTCGGGGGGCGGGCTGAGCGAAGCGAAGACCTCGGGGCCGATAGTTCCTAAGACGCCGTTCCAGGCCGCGATGGAAGCGGCCGACGAGATCGGCCTCGCGGTCATCGCCACCACCTTCACCTTGATCGCGGTGTTTTTGCCCACCGCCTTCATGGCCGGCGTGCCGGGTAAGTTTTTCGTCCAGTTCGGCTGGACGGCGGCGATTTCGGTGTTCTTCTCGCTGGTGGTCGCGCGCATGCTGACGCCGATGATGGCCGCGTACCTGATGAAGGCGCCCACGACCGAGCACCACGAGCCGCGCTGGATGCAGATCTACATGGGCTGGGCCGCCTGGTGCCAGAAGCACCGCATCAAGACGACGCTGGGCGCGGTGGTCTTCCTGGTCGGCTCGTTTGCATTGGTGCCGCTCCTGCCCACCGGCTTCATCCCGCCCGACGACCTGTCACAGACCCAGGTCTCGATCGCCCTGCCACCGGGCAGCACCTTCCAGCAGACCTTCGACGTGGCCGAAGCCGCGCGCCTGATCGTGCAGAAGAACCCACACGTGAAGCTGGTCTACACCGCGGTCGGCGGTGGCGCCACCGGCAGCGACCCGTTTGCCCCGTCCGGCGCCGCCGAGGCGCGCAAGGCGACGCTGACGATCAACATGACGCCGCGCAAGGAACGCAGCGGCATCTCCAAACAAGCCATCGAAGCGCAGCTGCGCGAGGCGGTCGAGGTGCTGCCGGGCGCGCGTGTCAACGTCGGCTTCGGCGGGTCGAGCGAGAAGTACATCCTTGTGCTGGCCGGCGAAGACGGCCGGGCGCTTGGCGAACACGCCCAGAAGGTCGAGCGCGAATTGCGCAGCATCCCGGGCATCGGCACCGTGACCTCGACCTCGAGTCTGGTGCGGCCCGAGCTGATCGTGCGGCCCGACTTCGCGCGCGCGGCCGACCAGGGGGTCACGTCGGCGGCGATTGCCGACACGCTGCGCATCGCCACCTCGGGCGACTATGACC
>JAYVRP010000264.1:0-2223 GCA_043776215.1 Rhodoferax sp.
TAATAATATAGCATAGAGATCATGTTACCCGTATTGAGTTGTGCTTAGGAATTTCAGCGGCGGTAGCAACACTGCCGTGGCATTCGATTACAATCACATCCGACGGGCCTTCCCACATGGTGAAGCGGCCAACCGGGTCAGGTGGGGAACCAAGCAGCCCTAACTGTAGAGCCAGTGCCGGGGTCAAGGCTCGTCAACTCATTCATAACGATGTCGCACAACCCCGGACGCTGGGTTCACGGCTGCGGCCAGGTCCGTCTGTTGTGTCGTCTGGACAGCGGTTCGTCAGCCATCAGAGAAGTATCTGTGGCCAACGTCAATGTCACCGATGGTTGCGCGAAGGAGGCATTGGCACTACCATGCGCCGGGATTCCCGCCCCCCTGACCTTTTAAACGACGAGGATTCTTTCATGACGATTTCCATGTACCAGGCGAGTGTGCCGCGCTTCATCAACATCCTCGGCAACCTGTCGAGCATTTTGGACAAGGCGCAGGCGCACGTAGATGCCAAGAAAATAGATGGCACGGTACTGACCCAATTTCGCCTTTTTCCGGACATGTTGCCCATGACCACGCAAGTACAAATTGCCTGCGATGCAGCGAAAGGTGTGGTCGGGCGACTTTCAGGTGTGGAGATGCCTGTTTTCGAAGACAACGAAAAATCACTGGCTGACTTGAAGGCACGTGTCACAAAAACAATCGCATGCATCCAGGGCGTAACGCCGGCGCAGATCGATGGCACCGAGGACAAGCCCATCGTCGTCAAGCGGGGCGAGAAAGAAACCCATTACAAAGGCATGCAGTTCCTGCTTGGACATGCCGTCCCGAACTTCTACTTTCATGTGGCCACTGCCTACAACATACTGCGCCACAACGGCGTCGATATCGGCAAGCGCGACTTTCTCGGAAATCCATAACCTGCCGTTGGCTGCACGATCTTCACTGCAGCCAACGACCAGTGGCATCCATCCTCCGGATACGAGCGGAAAAACGGCCCGATGAACAGAGGCCGGGGAGCCCATACCATCACCGACTGCCAGCGTACAACTTGACGCCCGAGGTCCTGCGGCGCCAAGTCGGGAAGCGACGCGTGGTCATCGGGCTCCACGCATGACGCTCCGCTGTTGCCGGCAGGATGGATGGTCAGCGCCGTGGCGACCTCCCGGTCACCCGTCACACAGTTCTTGCCGGGTGGCGCGGACGCCATCGGCGCTCTGCACCACCCAAAAAACGCGCCCGCGTTACCCTTTCGCGTAATGGCTCAACAGTGCAAGCACAGCCACAATTGCCGCCCCGATCAGCAGGAAGCGTGACACGGCACTCGCAGATTCCGGCGCGCTAGGCCGGTGCAGGCCCTCAGCGGGGCCCAGTGGTGATGGGATCGTGCTGGCGGGGCCCAGTTGCGAGGGAATGGTCGAGTTGTTGTCCATGTTTATCCAGGTGGGGCCGACGATCCAATAGGGAGCACGGGATTCTATCGGACGCCGTTGACAAGATAAGCAAGCGCACCGAGGCCGGCTGTTCGACCGGTGGCCAGGCATGCCGTGAGCAGGTAACCACCGGTAGGCGCTTCCCAATCCAGCATTTCACCAGCACAAAAAACGCCGGGAAGGGCTACAAGCATCCCGTGGCCGTCCATCGCCTCGAACCGGATACCGCCAGCACTACTGATCGCTTCGTCCAAAGGTCGCGTCGCCACCAGCGTGAGCGGCAGCGCCTTGATGGCCTGTGCGAGCCGAGCCGGGTTGTGCAGCGCCTCCTTGTCCAGCAACTCATGAAGAATTCCGGCTTTGATTCCCTCCAGCCCGAGGCGGCTTTTCAAGTGGCTCGACAGCGACCGGGAACCCCGAGGATGCGCGACCTCCTGTAGCACGCGCGCGGCTGAAAATGCCGGTAGCAGATCCAGCGTCAGTGTGGCGCTGCCAGTCGCTGCAATATCCTCGCGCAACCATTGCGATGCCGAATAGATCAGACTGCCCTCGACCCCGCTTGCAGTGGCTACAAATTCTCCTTTGCGCTCGAAAACCGGCCCCTGCGGGCTGCCGGCCAGCCGGATGGCTACGGACTTGAATGGCTGCCCAGCAAAACGCTGCGAAAAATGCAGGCTCCATCCATTGCTGACGTCAAAACCACAATTGGCGGGCACCAACGGCGCCACAGCGACACCGCGCTCTTGCAAGAGCGGAACCCATGCGCCATCAGACCCGAGGCGCGACCAGCTTC
>JAYVRP010000265.1:0-2222 GCA_043776215.1 Rhodoferax sp.
CGGGGTGGACCGCCCGCGCGGCGACGCGCAAGAGACCGCACACCTGCGCCGCCTGACCGGCATCTTCAGCGAAGGCGCTACCCTGGTGCATTCCACGCGTGACAAGGGCACCGTGCGCACTGAAGTGCGCCTGGCGCTGGACGAGTTCGAAACCATGTTCTACCAGCCGTCGGTGGCCCGGCGCCGCGCGCTGCTGGCGCGTTTCACTGCGGGCGATATCACCGAGGGCGTATTGCCGCGCGATGTGCTGACCGTCTTGCTGCGCAACGAGGACAAGATCGAGATGGCGCCCGACCTGATGCTGCGCGAGATCGCGTTTTACCTCCAGGCGGGCTCGCACAGCACGGCCAACGCCACCACCCACGCGTTCCACGATGTCGTCACTTGGTGTGCGGCGCATCCTGACGACGCGGCACGTATCGGCCGCGACCCTCTTTTCCTGCAGCGCTGCGTGCACGAGAGCCTGCGGCTGCACCCGGCCAGCCCCGTGGCCGAGCGCCGGCCGGTGTGCCCGATGGCGCTCGTGGACGGTGCCCAGGCCGGGCCGTCGGACCGGGTGGTGGTGGACATGGCACAGGCCAACCGCGACACCGGCATTTTTGGTCTGGATGCCGAGGTGTTCAACCCGCACCGGGTCTTGCCCGAAGGCATCCCGCCCTGGGGTTTGACCTTTGGCGTCGGTGTACACACCTGCCTGGGCCGCGACCTCGATGGCGGCATGCAGCCGCGCGCCGATACCGATCCGCAAACCCACCAGTACGGCATCGTGCCGCTGCTGGTGCAGGCACTGCTCCAGCGCAACGCCCGGCCCGACCCGGCCCAAGCGCCGACGCGCTCGGCGCATACCGAACGACCCAACTGGGGTTGTTACCCGATCCTGCTCGACGCGTGAGAGCCGCACGGCCGCCCGCAGACCTTTGGCACCGCAGCGCGCAGAGCGAAGCTACTTCCGTGCAAGCCTGTGAATCTTTCAGCGGCGCGGCCCGATCAGGTGCCTGCAGCCAGGGAGACCGACCGTGAGAGATCTTCAAACCGAGCTGCTGCGCACCGCGCGTGGCTGCATCATGGCGCTCGACAGCGCCGCCGACGTGCTGGAACGCAACCGTGGCCGTGACGTGTTGGTGACAGCCTCCTACATCGGGGTGCTGCCGGCACGCCTGGTGCGTGAGCATCTGCCACGCGCAGTGATCGGTTTCGATGGTGGCGGTGGCCCCCAGGGCGCCAACATCGCTGGCCTCTGGTATTTCGAGGCACTCAACATCCCGGCCGCCGCAGTCGATGTCATGACGATCATCCTGGGCGACGGTGTGGACGTGTACCACCACGGGCGCATCAGCTTCATCAACCGGCCTGCGCAGGACTGTGGTGTCCGGGCAGGCATGCCCGCGTCCGGGGCTGCTCGCCTGATGCTGGACCATGATCCCGCCACACCGGGCGCCTACCAGGTCACGAACCGGCGCGTCATGCACGAAAACGACATCGGCCGCCAGGTCGTGGTGACCGACTCCATCGTCTTCGGCACCACAGCCGACCGGCGCAATGTGCTGGTCACCGCCGGCCACACCGGGCGCAGCGGCGCGCGGCATATTCTGAACGTCGGGCCGTTCGGCTTCATCTGCTCGGACGGCGGGCGCGGGCGCGATGATTCCGGTATGGCGGGGCTGGAGATCACCAACGTACAAGGCATTGCCGGGGCCACGGTGGACGCGCAGCTGGCGCGCATGGGTGATGGCATGAGCACCTATGAGGACGGGGTCATCAGTGCGGCGAATACGCTGGCGCTCGCGTGTGGTGTGCAGGTGGGGATGCGCACGCCAGAGGCCGCACTGCTGCTGGTAAACCGGGAGCCGTGAACGCTGGTGCGCCAGCGTTGGCGCGCCACGGGGCAGGCTGAACGCTTTGGAACACTCAGCACAGGCTGTGCGGTGGTGCGCGATATGCGGAGTCTTGACCTTTCCGGAATTCATTCCACCGATCGGGCTGAGCTTGTCGAAGGGAGCCTGTCGAAGCCCTCGCGAGCCCTTCGACAAGCTCAGGACGAGCGGACCTTTGTGAATAGCGTTGCGCAGGGCAGCATGGCTGTTCCAACAGCGCATATCCCGTTCGGGCTGAGCTTGTCGAAGCCGCCTGCCCTGAGCTTGTCGAAGGGAGCTTGTCGAAGCCGCCCGCCCTGAGCTTGTCGAAGGGAGCTTGTCGAAGCCGCCCGCCCTGAGCTTGTCGAA
>JAYVRP010000266.1:0-2222 GCA_043776215.1 Rhodoferax sp.
TGGGCTGGACCTTCCGGCGCAAACAATTCGACAGTTGTGCATTCGTGGCAGCGGCGCTCCAGGCCCTGCCCCACTAGGAGACGAGCATGGATTTGGGTATTGCAGGCAAATGGGCCCTGGTGTGTGGCGCCAGCAAAGGGCTGGGGCTGGGCTGCGCGCAGGCGCTGGTGGGCGAAGGCGCCAATGTGGTGATCGTGGCGCGCGGCGCGCCGGTGCTGGAGGCGGCGGCGCAGGCCCTGCGCGCCTTGCCGGGCGCGGGTTCCGTGATCGCCGTCGCGGCGGACATCACGACACCCGAGGGTCGCGCGGCGGCATTTGCCGCACCCGGCGGCCCTGGCACCGCCTTCGATATCGTGGTGAACAACGCGGGCGGGCCGCCACCGGGTGACTTTCGCGAATGGGGGCGCGACGCCTGGATCAAGGCGCTGGACGCCAACATGCTCACCCCGATCGAATTGATCAAGGCCACCGTGGACGGCATGGCCGAGCGCGGGTTCGGGCGCGTGGTGAATATCACGTCGGGCTCGGTGAAAGCCCCGATCGATGTGCTGGGCTTGAGCAACGGCGCACGCAGCGGCCTGACCGGCTTTGTGGCCGGCGTGGCACGCAGCAGCCTGGCCGCCGCCAACGTCACCATCAACAACCTGCTACCGGGGGCGTTCAACACCGATCGGCTGCGGGTGACCGTGGAAGGTGCCGCGAAAAAAAACGGGCAGAGCGTGGAGGCCCTGCTCGATGCCCGTGCCAAAAACATCCCGGCGAAACGCTTTGGCAACCCGCAGGAGTTCGGCGCCATCTGCGCGTTCCTGTGCAGCCAGCACGCCAGTTATATTACCGGGCAGAACATCCTGGCCGATGGCGGGGCGTATCCGGGCACATTCTGAGGTCCACCGGGCAAGTCACCCTGCAGCCGTGGCTACCGGCTCGCGCATGGTGACGAACTCCTCGGCCGCCGTGGGGTGGATACCGATGGTGCTGTCGAAAACGGCCTTGGTCGCCCCGGCCTTCATCGCCACGGCAAAACCCTGCACGATTTCGCCTGCATCCGGGCCCACCATGTGCAGGCCCACCACCCGGTCGCTGGCGTCGTCCACCAGCAGCTTCATCAGCGTACGCTCACTGCTGCCGCTGAGCGTGTGGCGCAGGGCCCTGAACTCGCTGCGGTAGACGCTCACCTTGCCGAAGCGTGCACGCGCATCGGCCTCGGAGTATCCGACAGTGCCGATGTTTGGATGGGTGAACACGGCAGTCGGAATGAACTCGTAACTCATGCTGCGCGGCGCCTTGCCCCCCGGCGGGGCGAACAGCTGGTCCACCACAACCAGGGCCTCGCCCAGCGCCACTGGTGTGAGCTGGATACGGTGTGTCACATCGCCCAGGGCATAAATCGACGGCACCGATGTCTGGTACCGCTCATCGACAATGATCGCACCCTCCTTGCCCTGCACCACACCCACGGATTCCAGCCCCAGGCCCTGCACATTCGGGATACGGCCGGTGGCATACAGGATCGCGTCCACCGTCAACGCCGGGCGGTGCGGTTCCGGCGTCCGCACGCCGACCTCCAGCCCCTGCGCCGTGCGCGTGACAGCGGCCACGTCGGCACCCAGCCACAGGTCGACGCCCTGCTTGCGCATCTCGGCAGCAATGAAATTGCGCACATCGGTATCGAACCCGCGCAAGACCTGTTCGCCACGGTACAACTGCGTGACGGACGCACCCAGGCCCTTGAAGATCGAGGCGAACTCGCAGGCAATGTATCCGCCACCCACCACCAGCAGCCGCTTCGGGAACGGCTCCAGGTCAAACACGGCATCGGATACACACACATGCTCGACGCCGCGGATGGGAGGAAGGCTTGGCTTGCCCCCTGTTGCGATGAGGATGTGGCGCGCATTCCAGCTCTGCCCCCGGACCTCGACCGCATGGGGCCCAGTGATCCTTGCGTGGGCGTTCATCAACGTCACACCAGCGCCTGTCAGCAGGTTCTGGTAGACGCCATTGAGCCGGCTGATCTCGCTGCGGCGATTCGCCTTGAGCGTCTGCCAGTTGAGCCGTGGCGCCTCGCCCTCCCAACCGAAACCGTGGCTCTCCTCGAAAGCCTCGCCGTAATGCGCCGCGTAGCTGTAGAGCTTCTTGGGAATACACCCCACGTTGACGCAGGTGCCGCCCAGGCCCTGGGTTCCGCCCTGCTCGGCCAGCGCCACCCGTGCGCCGCGCTG
>JAYVRP010000267.1:0-2222 GCA_043776215.1 Rhodoferax sp.
TTCCATCGCGGTGCCGCGCAGACCAACCCCGAAGGGCCCCACCATGACCAGCAAGCATCCCGAGGCCGCACGCAAGGCCCATCGGGTGATCAAGAAATATCCCAACCGGCGCCTCTACGACACCGATACCTCCACCTACATCACGCTGTCCGAAGTGCGGCAGCTGGTCATGGACTGCGAGCCGTTTGTGGTGTCCGACGCGAAAACCGGCGAAGACCTGACGCGCAGCATCCTGATGCAGATCATCCTGGAGCAGGAGGCCAATGGGTCGCCCATGTTCACGGCGCCAGTGCTGGCCAACATCATCCGCTTTTACGGCCACACCATGCAGGGTTTCATGGGCGGGTACCTGGAAAGGAATATGCAGACGCTGGTTGACATGCAGGCGCGCATGGGCGAGCAGGCCAAGGCCCTGACACCCGAAATGTGGACCCAGTTCATGAACATGCAGGCGCCCCTGTTGCAGGGCATGATGGGTAGCAGCCTGGAGCAGTCGAAGTCGCTGCTGGTGCAGATGCAGGAGCAGATGCAAAAGCAGGCCGAGCAGGTGCTGGGCACGTTTGGCTTGAAGCGTTGAGCCCGTGGCTCAACCTGCGCCGCAGCTTGGCACGACAATAGAGGGATGAGCGAAGTTCTGTCCCCTGCCATCCAAGCGCCCAAAGTGGGCTTCATCAGTCTGGGCTGCCCGAAGGCCCTGACCGACTCCGAATTGATCCTGACCCAGCTCAGCGCCGAGGGGTACCAGACCTCCAAGTCACTGGCGGGTGCCGATCTTGTGATTGTCAACACCTGCGGTTTCATCGACGACGCGGTCAGGGAAAGCCTGGATTCGATTGGCGAGGCACTGGCCGAGAATGGCCGGGTCATCGTCACCGGGTGCCTCGGTGCCAAGGCCGGGGCCGATGGCGCCAACCTGGTGCGCCAGGTACACCCGAAAGTGCTGGCCGTAACCGGGCCCCATGCGACCCAGGAGGTGATGGATGCGGTGCACGCCAACTTGCCCAAGCCGCACGACCCTTTTGTGGATCTGGTGCCGAATTCATTTGGTGTCGCGGGTATCAAGCTCACACCGCGGCATTACGCCTATCTCAAGATCAGCGAGGGCTGCAACCACCGCTGCACCTTCTGCATCATTCCATCGATGCGTGGCGATCTGGTCTCGCGCCCGATGGGTGATGTTCTCTCGGAGGCCCGGGCCTTGTTCGAAGGCGGCGTCAAGGAGTTGCTGATCGTGAGCCAGGACACTTCCGCCTACGGCGTGGATGTGAAATACCGCACGGGTTTCTGGGAAGGCAAACCTCTCAAGACACGCATGCTCGAGCTGGTGCAGGCGCTGGGCGACCTGGCAGAGCCTTTAGGCGCCTGGGTGCGCTTGCACTATGTGTATCCGTACCCGAGTGTGGATGAGGTGATTCCCTTGATGGCCGCCGGGCGGGTGTTGCCGTATCTGGATGTGCCCCTGCAGCACAGCCACCCCGATGTGCTCAAGCGCATGAAGCGGCCCGCCAGTGGGGAGAAGAACCTGGAGCGAATCCAGAAATGGCGTTCCATGTGTCCGGAAATCGTGGTGCGCAGCACCTTCATCGCCGGTTTTCCGGGGGAAACCGAAGCCGAATTCGCGCACCTGCTCGATTTCATGCGCGAGGCGCAGATCGATCGTGCGGGATGTTTCGCCTACAGCCCGGTCGATGGTGCAGCGGCAAACCAATTGCCCGGCATGTTGCCTGCGGAGTTGCGTGAGGAGCGTCGTGCGCGGTTCATGGCAGTGGCAGAGGAGGTGTCCACGCAGCGCCTGCAAAGGCGTATCGGGGCCACCATGCAGGTGCTGGTGGACTCCGCCCCCGGCCTGGGGCGGCGCGGTGGCACGGGGCGCAGTTACGCGGATGCGCCTGAAATCGACGGAATCGTTCGCCTTTTGGCGCCTGAGAAGATCAGCAAGACATTCAAGGTCGGGGAATTCACCAAGGCCCGTATCGTCGGCACCCAGGGCCACGATCTGGTGGGGGTGCCGATCTGACCATGGTGCAATGCTTGTCGCACAGGCAAAAAAAAGCCGCTGGATTCACAGCGGCTATTCATATCAACAAATTATCCAAGATGGTGCCCAGGAAGGGACTCGAACCCCCACGAAGTTACTCGCTAGTACCTGAAACTAGTGCGTCTACCAATTCCGCCACCTGGGCATCTCAGGAAAGTGAGAGAGTGTATCAAAAATATTAGTC
>JAYVRP010000268.1:0-2221 GCA_043776215.1 Rhodoferax sp.
GGACTTGTTGTCGGCCGCCGCTTTGGCGGCAGTCCAGTCAGTCTTGGCTGCAACGGCGTCCTTGGGCAAACCAGCCAGCGTCTTTTTCGCCGCTGCAATTTCGGAGGCGGCCGCATTGGCTGCCTTCAAATCATCGACCTTCTTCTCGGCCGCCGCCTTGTCCGCTGCCAGAGCCGTGGCCGGGTCCTTCAATTTTTCCGCCAACGCCGCCGACCGCTGCTTGAAGACCTCACGCACCTGCAACTCTTTCGGGTCAGCAGTGAGCTTCCTCTCCAGTGCCGTGACCTTTTCTAGCTGATAGCCGTAGATCGCCTGTGGCACCGGAATGCTGGTCTGCTTGACGGACAACCACACCACCGGAATCATATAGGCCACGATCAGGATGATGTACTGCGCCACCTGCGTCCACGTCACCGCGCGCATGCCGCCAAGGAACGAGCACACCAGAATGCCGCCGAGGCCCAGGAAAATGCCAAGTTCAAACTGCACGCCCGTGAGTCGCGACGTGATCAGGCCCACGCCATAGATCTGTGCCACCACGTAGGTGAACGAGCACAGGATGGCGGCCACAATGCCGATGAAACGGGGCAGATTGCCGCCATAACGTTCGCCCAGAAAGTCCGGCACGGTGAATTGCCCGAATTTGCGCAGGTAGGGCGCCAGGAACAATGCCACCAGGCAATAACCGCCCGTCCAACCCATGATGAAAGCAAGCCCGCCATAACCCGTCAGGTACAGGGTACCCGCCATGCCAATGAAGGAAGCAGCTGACATCCAGTCGGCACCGGTCGCCATGCCGTTGTAGACGGCCGGCACCCTTCGACCTGCCACGTAGTACTCGGCGGCGTCGTTGGTGCGGCTCATGATGCCGATACCCGCATACAGGCCAATGGTGGCCAACAGGAAGATGAAGCCGATCCATTGCCGGGGCAGGCCCATCTGCTCGAGGATGGCAAGTACCACAACAAACGCGATAAACCCGCCCGTGTACCACGTGTACACCTTGTTCAGGTTCTGCTTGAAGGCCGCTTTCGAGGCGGCGTTGCTCACCGAGGAGTCAACCGAGCCAAACATTCCGGCCATGACTACTCCTCGCTTTCTTGCACACCGTGCTGTATGTCAAGCTTGCCCATGTATTGGGCATAGAACCAGATGATCACGCAATAGATCACCAGGGATCCTTGCGCGCCCATCCAGAAACTGAACGGCCAGCCGAAAAAATTGAAACTCAATTCGCGAGCGCAATAACTCACAACAAACGTCACCACGAACCAGATCGCGAGAAGAATTCCCGTGATGTTGAGGTTCTTGCGCCAATACCGGTGCTGGGTTTCTGTCAACTCCATGTCCATTGCCTCCAACAGGTGCACCCTTGCGGGCAGGTCACGATCACCACGTGTCTCTTCAAGCGTGGCTTGCAAGCCGGATCGTGTCTCGTCAGGAAGTTGCTCGACTGGTCAGGATCCGGTTGCGACACGCAATCCGGTTTCCTGTTCTAGCTGGGCAGCCACCTTGGGCTCGAACCCTTTGAGGTGGCGAATGATCTTCGCCGCCTCGTCAGGCTGTTGCCGGTCTGCATGAACCCGCGCAAGCTGGTACCAGCCAAACGGGCTCATGGGTTGCAATTCGGTATTTCGGGTGAGTGCCTCAACGGCTTCGTCAAAGCGGCGCTGGCGAATCAGCACCAAGGCCAGGCCGTACCAGGCACGGTCCATCGTGGGCTCGGCATCCAATGCCCGCCGAAAGGCCGGCTCTGCCTCGTGGTGTCGGCCGAGATCGTCCAGCATGTAACCAAGATTGAACCAGCCAGCCGAATGGTCGGGGTGCAGACGTGTGATTTCAGTCAGGGCTTCGATTGCCCCATGCTTGTCACCCAGTTCGCCCAGCAAATGGGCCCGACTGGCCAACACGTAGCGGTTCGTCGGTGCCAATATACGCATAGCATCGAAACGCGTCATGGCCGCACTTTTTTGGCCGAACACCAACAGAGTGATGGCCTGCAGCTTGAGGAAAAGATAGTTCAAAGGCTGCGTCATTTGCACAACTCCACGCCCATTTGCAGGCAAGTCTGTATTTTCAGGATCGTGACGCCGAGCCACACAAACAGAAGCATGAAGAAAGCCACCAGCGGCACATGGCGCTCCACCACAAACCTGGGAGAGACCAAACGGGCCACAAAAACAAACGGCCGACCCATGATTTCGAGGATTTGATAGAAAAG
>JAYVRP010000269.1:0-2219 GCA_043776215.1 Rhodoferax sp.
GCAGCGCGCGGCCCAATACAAGGCTGCATCAAGGTCTGGCACGTCCACCAGGTAGAAACCACCGAGTTGCTCGCGCGTCTCGGCGAACGGCCCGTCGGTCGTCACGGTTTTTCCATTTTGAATACGTACGGTGGTTGCGCTGTGGGTGGGCCGAAGTTCAGCGCCCAGCCGCAGGACCCCTGCCGCGCGCATGTCGGTGCCGTAACGTGTGAACGACTCGTACATCTGCTTTTGTGCTTCGGGATTGTTCGCCATCATGGCGAAATTCTTCTCGTCGCCATAAATCAGGATCATGTATTGCATTGCATCGCCTTTCGTTGGTGTGGCCCCGAGGAGTCGGGGTTGACTACAAGACGCAGCACAGACCGGAATTCGACACGGTTACAAAAAATGTTTTTTGAAACCAGTCCGCTCAGGCACCCTCGATCTTCGCGATTTGCATCATCTTGCGCCACACCGGCAACTCGGCCAGGATCTGCGCCGCGAACGCCTCTGCGGTCTTGGGGCGTGGTGCCGGCGTGTTCTGCTTTTGTTCAAACAACGTGACGGTATCCGGCAGCACCAGCCAGCGGTTCAACAGGTTATTGAGCCGATTCACCAGATCGGCCGGCATGGAGGTCGGGCCAAACAGCCCATACCAAGGGACAAATCCGACGGGGTGGCCTTGTTCGCCCAGGGTTGGCACATCGGGCAACTGTGGCAGGCGCCGGGGTGACAGTGCCGCGATGGCGCGGATGCGGCCGGCCTTGATCAGCTGCACCGGTGTCGCCGCATCGATGGTCGAGATCTGGAGCACGCCCGATACCACATCGGGCGGGATGGCGGCCACGGTCTTGTAAGGCACGTGGTTCATGGGGGTGCCGGTTTCCGCCTGCAAGGACTCCATCACCAGATGCCCGCCAGAGCCGACACCCCAGGAGCCATAGTTGATGCCGCCACTCCGGCCTTTCGCATAGGCCAGCAGTTCCTTGAGGTTGTTCACCGGCAAGGCCGGGTTGACGACCAGCAGGTTGCCGCCGTCGCCGCCGATCAGGCCGATCGGCTTGAGGTCGGTGATGGTGTCGTGCGGGATCTTGGCGTTCATGGCCTTGTTGCCCAGAATGGCACCGGCGAACGATATGACCAGGTTGTAGCCGTCGCCAGGCTGGCGAATCACCTGTTCGTGGGCAATGACACCATTGGCCCCCGGCTTGTTGTCGACCAGCACCGGTTGTCCCAACTCCTTGGAGAACCATTCGGCCATCGGGCGCGCAAAGATGTCGGCGCCACCGCCGGCACCGCTGGGCAACACCAGGCGAATGGGGCGTGTGGGCCAGGCGCTGCTTTGCGCCTGTGCCAGGCTCCAGGCGCCGGTGCCCATCAAGGCCACCAGCGTCTGAATCGCCATGCGCCGGGAGGGCGAATGGGGCTGGCCATGAGTGTGTGTGGTGCGAAGTCTTGGCATGGTGTGCTTCCGAGGTCGATGCGAGCAGTGTGCTCGGATCGCGCGATGAGCGGATGGCTCCGCCTTTGGGGTCATGCTGCCGCATGGTGGCATTTTTGCAATAGCAAGAAACCCTGAGCGTGTGGGCGGCGCGAGGACCACGTCTGCACGTCCGAAGTGGCCGCCCTTTGCCTGGAGCTGGCCGGCAAGCCCCACGCCGCGCAGACGCTGGAGGCCTACCTGGATGTGTTCGCCCACCACTATTGATCTTTTCGCAATTCATTACACCGTTCGGGCTGAGCCTGTCGAAGCCTGCAGCCCTTCGACAAGCTCAGGGCGAACGGTTTGGGGGGTGTCGCGAATTCCGAAAACCTGAATAGCTGCAGGCAAAGCATCAGTTGCCGGTGGACGGGGAGGACGCAGCGCACCGACGACTGCGGGGCTTGCGTCTGCCGGACGATTTGGGCTACTGACCGATATGTCTTGCGTTGTCCGCGGCAATGGCGCGAAAGGCCGGCGACACCCGGGCATCCCCTGAGGTGCTCAGCCAAAACGCCGTGGCCAGGGCGCGAGCCTGTTCCCATTCGGGCAGGGTGGCCGCCGTTGCTTGCAGCGGGCGCGCAGCAAAGTCACGCGGCACCAGCTCGCCACCCACGGGCGCGTAGAGCATGGGCAGCATGTCATAGGTGGGCGACAGCACCCAGGCATCGTTTTCCAGCAGCAAGGAGATGTTGCCGTAGTGCCGGTCGGTGTTGGCGATCAGCACACCAAAAGCCTCCAGCAGGCGCAATGTGCG
>JAYVRP010000270.1:0-7196 GCA_043776215.1 Rhodoferax sp.
CCAAGTTCTGGATCTGCAAACGTGGCAGCCATTTCGCGCAGGAGGCGATGGAATGCCTGGGTGGCAACGGCTACGTGGAAGAGGGTGGGGAAGGCATCCTGGCCCGGATCTACCGGGAAATGCCGCTCAACTCGATCTGGGAGGGTGCCGGCAACATCATGGCGATCGATCTGTTGCGCGCGTTGCGAAAGGGCGAGGGGCGTGAGGCGCTGATGGAGGAGCTTTTCGCGGCACGCGGCGTGCACCCGGCACTGGACCGGATGCTGGATGGTTTGCCACTTCGAATGGAAGAGATGTTCACGGAGGTAGAGGCCCGGCGCCTGGCTCAGGACATTGCCCTTGCGATGCAGGCAGGCCTGTTGTGCCAGACAGCGCCGGCCGCCGTGTTCAGCGCCTTTTGCGAGTCCCGCCTGTCGGGCCATTGGGGCCAGGTGTTTGGTACTTTGGGCCCTGCGACGGATTTCGACGCCATCCTGGCGCGGGCACGTCCGTTCTGAGTATGTCGAAGTTGGAATCGACCACATGGAAATGCTTTGAACCCCCTTAATTTGACTGGAGAACGCAAAAATGGCGCAAAATTTCAATAACAAGACTGCGGTACTGACCGGGGCCGGTTCGGGCTTCGGTTTGGAGTGCGCCCGCATCGGGGCCAGGCTCGGCATGAACCTCGTGCTGGTCGATGTGCAGCAGGATGCGCTGGACCGGGCCGCTGTCGAAATGGCGGCCACGGGTGCGCAAGTGCTGGCCCGGCGCGTCGATGTGTCGAAATCCTCCGAGATGGACGCACTGGGCGCCGCCGTACTGGAACGTTTCGGAGCGCCCCACCTGGTTTTCAACAATGCGGGTGTCGGGGCCGGTGGGCTGATCTGGGAAACCAGCGTCAAGGACTGGGAGTGGGTGCTGGGCGTCAATGTGATGGGCGTTGCCCACGGTGTTCGGGTGTTCACGCCAATGATGCTGGAGGCTGCCGCCCGGGACCCGCTCTACCGCGGCCATATCGTCAACACGGCCAGCATGGCCGGGCTGCTCAATCCACCCAATATGGGTGTTTACAACGTCAGCAAACACGCGGTTGTCAGCCTGTCGGAGACTCTGTACCAGGATCTGGCACTGGTGACCGAGCAGGTCAGCGCCAGCGTGTTGTGTCCATTTTTCGTTCCCACCGGTATCAACCAGAGTGGACGCAACCGGCCAGCCGAATTGCAGGAGGCTCAGGCACAGCCCACCCGCAGCCAGTTGATCGGACGGGCCATGAGCGACAAGGCCGTGGGTTCAGGCCGGGTGACTGCGGCCGATGTGGCGCAAAAGGTGTTTGATGCGGTGGCGGCGCGGCAGTTTTATATCTACAGCCACCCGAAGGCCCTCAAATCGGTCCAGACGCGGCTGGAGGATATCGTGCAGGCGCGTAATCCGACCGACCCGTTCGCCGACAAACCTGAGATCGGTGTGCAGCTGAAACAGGCTTTGCGATCCACAGACTGACACAGTCACCGTGCGCAACCCGCACCCTCGTCAATGGACCTGCCGCGGTGCTCTCTGATCGAACAGGTCCACCTGCTCACGAATGTCCTCGGTCTTTGCCAGAAGACTGGTGAACTGCAGCAGGTGTTCGTCGCGGATAAAACTGGCGGACGACTCCGCGCCCAGCAGTGCTGCAGGGTCCTGCGGGCGGGCGACGATGTAACCTTGTACGTAATCCACGCCAATCTCTGCCAGCGTCTGCACGGTGGCCGCGTCTTCTGCCCATTCGGCAATCGTCTGCATGCCCAGGTTGCCCGCCAGGTTCACGATAGCTTCCACAATCGCCACGTTGGCCGGGTGGGCGTTCATGTTGACAATAAAGCTGCCATCGATCTTCAACAGATCGGCGGGTAGTTCCTTGAGGTAGGAGAACGAGGTGTAACCAGCACCGAAATCGTCCAGCGCCACCTTGGCGCCAAAACCCCTGACCTTGTCGATGAACAGGCGCGTGTTGTTGAGGTCGTGCAGCGCCACACTTTCGGTGATCTCGATGCACAGGTGCCTCGCAATATCGCGATTGGCCGCCAGCATCGCGAACACGTCCTGCATGAACTTTTCGTCGTTCAGCGATGCGCCACTCAGGTTCATGCAGACAAATCGTGTGTTGCCCAGGCGGCGCTCATGCAGATTCAGCCAGGTCAGGGTGGTCGACAGCACCCAGCGGTCGATCACCCCCATGCGCCCGCTGTTCTCGGCCGCGCCGATCAACCGGTCCGTCGGCACCATCTTGCCGTCCGGGTCCTTCATGCGCAGCAAGACCTCAAAATTGAGGGACGCATGCGGCGCCTTGAGCGACATGATGGGCTGCATCACCAGGAACAGGCCGTCCGTCGCGGCACTGGTGGACAGGCGTTCGACCAAGCGAAGCTCCGCTTCATGCTCCTGAAATGCAGCCGCCGTGTGGTCGTACACGACCAGGTTGTCGACGTTCCCGTGTTTGGCCTCGCGACACGCCCGGTCGGCGGTTGAGATGGCATCCTTGATCTGGGTTCCCGCGCTGACTTCAATCAGGCCGATCGAGCCACGCACGTGAAAGGCCTTCTCACCAACCCGAAACGGCGTATTGCCGATGCTGCGCACGATGCCCTGGCAGACGAGTGTCGCCAGGGCCATCTTGGTGTCTGGCATCACGATGACGAATTCGTCTCCTCCCACCCGCCCGACACGGATGGCCCCGGATACAACGTCCGTGACGCGTTTGCAGACCTGCTGCAGCACTTCATCGCCGGCATTGTGGCCATACAGGTCGTTGATCAGTTTGAACCGGTCCAGGTCCAGGTAGGCGAGCGCCAGTGGCTTGCCTTGCGACAACCCCAGCGCGGCATCGAGATAGGCTTTTTCGATTCCCCGGCGATTCAGAACTTTGGTCAAAGGGTCGTTGTTGGCCAGGAAATTCAACTCCTCGGTCGCTCTCGACTTGTCCGTGACGTCCTGCAGGGAGCCTTCGATCTTCCCGTTGGCCAGTGTCGCCTTGACCAGAAAACGCCGCGGTTCGTTGTTGTCGCGGGCGCGTTTACCCCGGATCTCCAGTTCGCCACCTGCCTGGGCATACACGAAATGGTGCAATTGGGTCCAGGCACCCTGGTCAAAATGCTGCTGCCACAAATTGCTGCCGGGCACCAGCACGCGGGTTCCGAGCATGTCCACCAGCGCCGGGTTGGCACTGACGAACCGGCCCTGCGGATCGAGCGTGAAGAGGCCGATAGGCATGGCCTTGAAGTTGTGCTCGAGTTCGGCCTGGATGCGCAAGCGCTGCACGTGCTCCTGGCGCATCTGCTCGGCAATGGCCAGGGCAGCGAGCAACGAAGAAGACAATGCGACGGTCACGAAGTTCGCGGCGCCCGCGACTTCCCGGATACCGGATGCTGCAGCGAAGATCTCCGAGAGCCCGGACAGGAAGGTGACGCACATGGACGCGCCGTACCACATGGCGACCCGAGAGTGGGTTCGCAACAGGATGTTGCCGAGGCTGAATGTCATTAGCAACAGCCCCGACGCGACGAACACCCACATGATGGGCAGCCAGAATTGGTAAGGCAGTAAAAACGAGGCCACAAGGAAAGGCAGACACAACCACTGCACCATGCGCAACGGCACGGCGTACCGCGTGGCGGCCAGTTCTTCGTGGAAAAGTGTTCGATACAGCGTGATGGTCAGCAAGGCAGTGATCGCCACGGTGACAGACCGGCTTTGCCACAACCATCCCGGTGGTACCAGATGGCCCAGCCATTGGTTGTCCCAACCAGCAGTGATGGCGCCCATGCGCAAACTCACCACCAGCCATGCCGCAAACAGCACGTACAGCACCTGACGGTTGATCAATGCTGTCATGAGGACAAAAACCGCCAGCACGATCAACCCACCATCCAGAAGGCCGGACTTGCGATGAAACTCGAGGGAGGACCGCCGCAGGTCCTCGGCGGACCAGGTGAACACCGTGAGCCGCGCAGGCCCCACAAAACTGGAACGGCACAGGACCTGCATGTTTTGGTGGTCCATGCGCAAGGCAAATCCGGACTTGATCGCCACCACGCTTCCCCTGGACGAAGCGCGCGTCGATTCTCCCAGTGGCTGCAACGTTGCCCGATCCCAACAGGCGATCTCCACCGCATGTCGCGAAGGAAATTCGACCATCCCGTCCGAGGGGTCTTTCGACTCGGCGTGAAATGAAAACCACACCGGTGTCTCGGAACGTTCGGTATCAAATCGGGTGACTGAAGGCGCCGCATCCAGTCGTACCGCCACCTCTTCCAGTGAAACAGCACCGGGAGCTGGCGCGAAAACCTGGAGTTCCAGTGGTTTGCCGTCGCTAAACGTGTACTGGTTGTCCCACAGGAACAACGCCGCGAGCGATACCACACCGATCAAGAGCGGAACCAAATAAATCGAAAGCGCCCACACGAGGCTTTCCATTGCTCCACGCAAGCGCTGGGAAGGCGAACTGGGGGAATTCGTAATCCGCTCTGCCATGCGTCCTTGCCGACCACTGGAACTGCCCAGTGTCACCGCAGTCTACGCAACGGAGCCTTCAAGTCAACATTTGGATGCCAATTCGGAGCCGCGGTGGATGGATCGGTTACTTTGCGTTGCAAAAATCAGACGTTCGCGCGTTGGAAAGCGCCAAGCCTTGGGTCGATTTCGTTCGCCGTGAACAGGTCGCCCCAAAGTGAATCGCGCGTGGGCTGTATGTCGATGTCCATATGGTGGGTGTGCACGAAAAAATTCAACATGGGATGCTCGACTGCTTCCCATCGCTGCTGCGTCGTGTCGAGCTCCAGGCCCAGGACGCGATGTGGAATGTTGCCTCCGTGCCGCATGGGGATGAAGCCCTGCGCGGGGAACAAGTCCTCGAACATCAGCTGGTCATATTGCCGATCCAGTGGTGCGCGCGCGGCCACGACCATCCACTCGATTTCGTCCTGCAGGCAGTATTGGTAGGCGGCCTTGATCAACACCATCTTCACCAGCCGCCCCGTGGAGCCGCCAACGATTCCCAAACGGCTCACTTCAGCCAGCGGCCGGTCACGAAGCCAGCGAGGCAGGGTCACCGACTGCTCGACTTTGAGCGGCATGTGGGCGTTGCTCTGAATGCGCAAGGTCCCCAGGGGGGTGCCATCGAGTTTGGATTCTGCAAGCAGTACGACCACGCCAGGCTCGGAATCCATCGGTTCCGCCTCGCGAAGCTTTTCAGCAAACTCCGGCATGTGGCGCGCATAGGCGGCCTGGCGGATGTTCACTGCCTTGGCCAGATCTTCGGCACTCTGGACTAGGCGTACCGAAAACGCCAGCCGCTCCTCCTTAATGATTGCAGGCTGGCCTGCGATTTCGTCCAAGATGGGAGTGGCTGGGCGGAAGTACTGCGCGTGTGCGGCGACTGATTGCATAAGGCTCACAACAATGTCTTTCTCGGAAGATCTGCTTCGACAAATGGGCAATATCGCCCTCGAGAAAGACTTTAAGTCTTGCCTTCTTGCCTGCGAAGTCATCGTTTGACTAGACAGCTTGTAAGAATTCGCCTTACACGACTCCCTGCCGCAAGGCTTTCGGCCAGCCTTCGCCCGGCCCGTCAGCACCCTAGCGACAAGGCTTGCAGTGTCCGGCCATCCATCGGATCGAACACCACCAGGTTCACCCGCCTCGCATGCCCAGGCGTTGCGCCCAGGGCGCGATAGTACAAGCGCTGGGGCTTGTCTGGATCACTTCGATAGTCGCCCACGGGGGTGTACTGGCGCACCAGATGCGCATGTTTCAGCAGTTCGCCCGCATTTTCGCCAGCCTGGACGCGCGATGTGTGGCCCTGTTCCGTCACCGTCCAGTAAGCCGCCCATCGGTTGGGGCCACCCACGCGAACCGTGACCTGCGCCTCGTACTGGTCTGCTGCAGACCGGCCGGCAGACAGCGACACTAGCGCAGGACCGGTGCTGGCAGGCATCTTGTTGCCCCAGGCATGCCAAGCGCGCCAGTCCCGGCCATTCAATACCACCTGCGGTGTGTAGATGGATCCTTGCCTGTTCCACTGAGCAATCTGGCGCTGCCACGTGGTGTGCAAAGGATTCGCGAAGCGGTCAACCCAGCCGATGTAATCCCAATAGGCTACGTGAAAACCCTGGATCACGGCAGGCGGATCCGAATCCGCACTGGGGCGAAGGGATGACAACCAGCGGTCGGCCGGCGGGCAGGAACTGCATCCTTCCGAGGTGAAAAGTTCCACCACGGGTGTCACGTTGACGCCGGTCTGTGCATGGCAGACCGCCGGGTCCGCGGCATGCGCGCTTCGACCCAGCCACACCACCGACACGAAAAAGCACCAGAAAATATGACGCGAAGTCGCCATGCTTATGCCTCCTGAATTGATGCGCCATCGAGAACGGTCGTTGAAAGGTCGGCGCGCTATGGCACACTCGCCGCCTCCACCCGTCTTGGCGTGGTCGGCACAGATCCGAAAACCTTACTCTCCAACTTTCATTTCATGCCAAGCATCATCCGGCAAATTGCTGCGGAACTCGCGGTCCGCGAGCAACAAGTCCAGGCGGCAGTCGAACTGCTCGACGGAGGCGCCACCGTACCTTTTGTTGCACGTTACCGCAAGGAAGCGACCGAGGGCCTGGACGATATTCAACTGCGTGCGCTTGAATCCCGGCTTATGTACCTGCGCGAACTGGAAGACCGGCGCCTGGCGGTATGCCGGTTGGTCGAGGAGCAGGGCAAACTCAGCGACGGGGTTCGCGCGGCTTTCGCCATGGCCAGCACGAAACAGGAACTTGAAGACTTGTATCTCCCGTTCAAGTTGAAGCGCCGGACCAAGGGCGAAATGGCTCGTGAAGCGGGCCTGGAGGCCTTGGCAGACAAACTGCTCGCCGATCTGTGCCAGTCGCCGCAACAGGCGGCAATCGCCTTTGTCGTACCCTTGATCGAGCCCGCCGATGGGGCCGATAAACGGCCTGATTTTTCAACACCGACATTGGTGCTTGATGGCGTGCGTGACCTGCTGAGCGAGCGTTGGGCCGAGCAGTCTGCCCTGGTGCAGCAGTTGCGCGAGTGCTTGTGGTCAGAGGGTTTGCTGTACTGCCGCCTGCGCAGCGGATGCGACGAGAATCAGCCCGACGTGGCCAAGTTTCGCGACTATTTCGACTATTCAGAGTCCATCCGTCAGGTGCCGTCGCATCGCGCGTTGG
>JAYVRP010000271.1:0-2214 GCA_043776215.1 Rhodoferax sp.
TGGCACGCCAGGCAGTTGCCCGCCCGCGCCAGATAGGCACCGCGCGCCAATTGGTCGGCGGTCGCCGTGGGCAAGGAAGCCGCGTCCAGCACCACGACCGGATCCTGCACGCCCAGCATCCACACCAGCAGCGCCATGGCAAGCAGCGCGGCACATGCACCTCCCAGCCGTGCGGGCCAGTGCTTCATGGTGTGGTGGCCGCCGGTTCGGGGGCGCTGCCGCAAGCCACGCCAGCATGCCCCGCGGGCCATGGCGGTGAACGCGCTGCGGCGCGGCCGTCCGCCGGCACCACCTGCGTCGCCAGCCAACCCGTGATGGCGGAAATTTCGTCGTCACTCAAAAGCCGCACCACCTGCGCCATGCAGTCCGGGCCCTGCGCCCGACGCTGCCCGGTCTTCCAGGCACCGAGCTGGCTGTTCAGATAATCCCGGGGCAGCCCCAGCAAACCGGGAACATAGGGCGCCACGCCGGTCAATGCACTGCCATGGCACTGGGCACACGGCGGCAAGCGCCGCGCACGATCACCCTGGCGCACCAGTGCCTCGCCGCGCAGCAGGTCCGAGCGGGACACGGCAGGCGCCTGCGGCGGCGGGTATGGCAGTTCGAGTGCCGAAAAATAGTTGGCGATCTCGCGCAGGTAGTCGTCTGTGAGCGGATCGACCATGGCCACCATCAAGCCATAGTGGCGCCGCCCGTCACGAAAGTTGCGCAACTGGTTCTGCAGGTACCCGGCAGGCTTGCCGGCGATACGCGGGTAGTACGCATCCGGCGCGGCCCGGCCCACTTTGCCATGGCACATGCTGCACGGCAAGGTGCGCTGCGCCATGGAATCTTCGAACTTCGCCGCAGCCCGCACCGGCGCAGCGAGCGCGGCGCACCACAACGCTGCGAACAGCCAGCAGTGCTGGCGCCAGAATTTATTTGCGGCTCGGGACTTTTTCGCCATGGACCCGCGCGGTGTGTCGCCCGATGCCCTCCGACATACCCAGCAAGACACCGCTGACCAGCGCACCGTAGTTTTCCATCATGGCCTGGGCCGCCCGCACACTGGCGGCACGCCCGGTGCGCAACGCGTTGCGGGACTGCTCCACGATCTGCTCCACCACCTGCACCGCTTGCGTGCCGGACGCGGTGCCCGACAGCTTCATGCCCTGCAGCACGTGTTCCCACGGAAGACGTAATGGATCGCTGGTGGCATGCGCCACCTTCCCCACCACCGTGAGGAACACCTCGTTCATCCGGCCCAGGTCGGCCAGCGCCAGCTTCATGTGTTCATCGTGCAAGCCGACGCCGAGATCCATGAACTGCTGCAAGGCCGTGCGGTTGGCCTGCACGGCCTTGAGCAAGGCGGCATCCATACCGGCCACGGCTTTGACCAACAGCGCCTCCACGTCGGCCGGCGAACCCGGATTCTGCGCGGCACCCTGCGAACTTGCCACGGCGGCCGCCTTGAGCACCCGGCGAATGTTCTCCAGCGTCAACTCGCGCCCCTGCAAGGCCCTCAACGTGGCGTCGAATACGGTCTGCCGCAGAGCCTCGCCCTGGCGCGCACCGGCCTTAGAAAACACCTCGATGAGGGCGTCCTGGTCGATTCCTGCCTTGATCATGCAATTCCCCTTCCCACTCTTGTCCACCAGCCATCCTGCCAATCCCGTAGATTGTGAGGTTACACGATGGCTCATGCCCTGAGCAGGGTCAAACGTGCTTCCTTGATCGGCAAGTGGACCAATGCCGCACCCACGGCCAGCAGAATGTCGATGGTCCACACCAGGTCGTAGCTTCCGGTGGCATCGAAAATCCGGCCACCGAGCCAGGCGCCCAGGAACCCGCCCATCTGATGCGCCAGCATGACGACGCCGAACAGTGTCGCCATGTGGGCCGGGCCGAAGAACTTGACCACCAGGCCGGCCGTCGGTGGCACCGTGGACAGGAAGGTCAGACCCATGACCGCCGCAAACACCAGCACCACCGGCCCGGTCTTGGGTGCCAGCACGAACGCCAGCACTGCCAGGGCACGCACCGCGTAGAGCATGGACAGCAGCGACTTCATGCGCCAGCGCCCGACCGCCCAACCCATGGCGACGCTGCCGATGATATTGAACAGGCCCAGCATGGCCAGCGACCAGGCGCCATATTGCACTGGCAACCCGCACCAGGCGATGACACCCGGAAGGTGGGTGCCCAGAAACGCCACGTGGAACCCGCACACGAAGA
>JAYVRP010000272.1:0-7184 GCA_043776215.1 Rhodoferax sp.
GACCATCACCACCGGCATGATGGCCAGCCCGTCCAGGCCATCGGTCAGGTTCACGGCATTGCTGGTGCCCACGATCACCAGGTAGGTCAGCACGACGAAGCCCAGCACGCCGAGCGGGTAACTGACCTCCTTGAAGAAGGGCAGCAACAGGCCGGCTTTGGGCGGCAGGTTGAGGTCGAAGCCGGATTGCACCCATTTGAAGAAAAGCTCCAGCACGCGCAGGTTGGAGTTTTCGGAAATGCTGAACACAAGGTACAAGGCGGCGATCAGCCCGATCAACGATTGCCAGAAATATTTCTCACGCGACCGCATACCCTCCGGATCCTTGTTGACCACCTTGCGCCAGTCGTCCACCCAGCCGATGGCTCCAAAACCAAGGGTCACGACCAGCACGATCCAGACAAAGCGGTTGGACAGGTCGAACCACAACAACGTGGAGATCGCGATACACAACAGGATCAGGACCCCGCCCATGGTGGGGGTGCCGCTCTTGCTCATGTGGGTCTGCATGCCGTAGCCCCGCACCGGTTGGCCGATCTTGAGGTGCGTCAGCCGCCGGATCACGAAGGGCCCGGCAATCAGGCCGATCAACAGGGATGTCAGGGCCGCCATGACGGCGCGAAACGTCAGGTACTGGAACACCCGGAAGAATCCGAATTCCGGTGACAACGACTGTAACCACTGGGCGAGGCTCAGCAGCATCTTGCCCCCGGCTGGCGAGAAACGTGTTTATGCGGCATGGCTCTCTTCACGCAGGTTGGACGCATGGTGGGTGATGGCCTCGACCACCCGCTCCATGCGCATGAAGCGCGAGCCCTTCACGAGGACGGAGGCCGTGCGGGGAAGTTCGTCCAGCACGGCGGCGATCAACGACGGCATGTCCGCGAAGTGGCGTGCACCGTCTGCCGCCCGGGCAGCGCAAGACGACAGGGCGCCGTGGGTAAACAGGCGCTCGATGCCCAACTGCTGCGCCTGCGCGCCGGCCTGGGCATGGAACATCTCGCCCTGCCGACCGACCTCGCCCATATCACCCAGCACCATCAGACGCGGTGCCGGCATGGCGGCGAGCAGGTCGAGTGCCGCAGTGACCGAATCGGGGTTGGCGTTGTAGCTGTCATCGATCAAGGTGACGGTGGTCGGTCCCATGGTGATCTCCATTGCACGTGAACGTCCCTTGACCGACTCGAAGGCTTCGAGCCCGCGGACAATGCTTTTGAGAGGTGTACCCGCCGCCAGCGCACAGGTGGCCGCCGCCAGCGCGTTGCGGACGTTGTGCAAACCCGCGACCTGCAGCGAAAACCGCAGCGGCCCGGCCGGTGTGGAGGCCTGGATGGCCCACGCACCCGCTGACCACAGAGGAGCGGCGCCTACAACGTCCATGCCTGTCCGGTCGACGTCGTCCGGCAAAGGCTGCAGCGCAAATGTCGAGCTGCGACGCGTCCCTGCCAGTGAGCGCCACAAACCGGTGAAGGCGTCGTCATGCGGGAACACGGCCGTTCCGTCGGGAGGCAGTGCGGTGAGGATCGCCCCGTTCTCATGCGCCACCGCCTCCACCGAGTCCATGAACTCCAGGTGTTCGCGCTGGGCATTGTTGACCAGCGCGATGGTCGGGCGGGCCATGGCCGCGAGCTGGGCGATTTCCCCCGGGTGGTTCATGCCCAGTTCCAGCACGGCGATGCGGTGGCTCGCGCGCAGCCGCAGCAAGGTCAGAGGCACGCCGATGTCGTTGTTGAAGTTGCCTTGCGTCGCCAACGAGGCGCCGGCCTTCCAGGCCCGCAGGATCGAGGCCAGCATCTGGGTGACGGTGGTCTTTCCGTTGGAGCCTGTCACGGTGATCAGCGGCAGGTGAAATTGTGCGCGCCACGCGCTGGAAAGCGCGCCCAGCGCCAGCTTGGTGTCGGGCACTTCGAGGCCGGGCAGGCCGGCATCCGCCAACCCTGCGCCGGGGTGACAGATGGCGGCCACCGCACCACTGGCCCGCGCCCGTGCGAGGAACAGGTTGGCATCGAATCGCTCACCCTTGAGCGCCACGAACAGGTCACCTGGCTGTACACTGCGCGTGTCCGTGTGCACGCGCACCACCTCGACGGAGGTATCTCCCACGGCCACCGCACCGGGGATCCATTGCAGCGCCTGCGCCAGCGTCATCATGCGGCAAATCCCTGTGCCGGTGCCTGCACTCGCCGGGCCGCCAGCCCCTTGTGTACCTCGGCCAGGTCAGAGAACGGGAGCCGGACGCCGGCGATCTCCTGGTAGGCCTCGTGGCCCTTGCCGGCAACCAGCACCACATCGGCGCTGCGTGCGCTCTGCAGGGCCTGGGCAATCGCCAGCGCGCGGTTTTCCTGCTGCACCACGGAGGGGTGCCCGGCCAGCGAAGGAGCGATCTGGCGCATGATCGTCATGGGCGCTTCGCGGCGCGGGTTGTCGCTGGTGAGCACCACGTGGTCAGCGCCTTGGGCGGCGGCCATGCCCATCAGCGGGCGTTTGGCCGGATCGCGGTCACCACCGCAGCCGAAGACGCACCAGAGTTTGCCGCCACGTTGCGTCGCCACGGGGCGCAGCGCGGCCAATGCCTGCTCCAGTGCATCGGGCGTGTGGGCGTAATCCACGACCGTCAGTGGCTGGTCTGGCAGGTTGACGCACTGCATGCGCCCGGGCACAGGTTGCAGTTCACGGCACGCCGCCACGGATTCGGCCAGCGGCACCCCGAGCGAGCGCATCGATGCGATCACGCCGAGCAGGTTGGACACGTTGTAGTGCCCGATCACCTGGGTGTCGAGCACATGCTGCCGCGTTCCCTCGGTCACCGTGAAGCGTAGTCCGTCGCGCGTGTCCTGCAAGGCGCTGGCCTGCAGGCGTGCAGGGCCCAGGCGAGACACGGTCCACAGGTCCACTTGTGTGCCGCCCCATTGGCTGGCCAATGCATGGCCTTTCGGATCATCGATGTTGATGACCGCGCAGCGCAGGTCCGGCCAGTGGAACAGGCGCTGCTTGGCGCGCCAGTAGTTGTCCATGCTGCCGTGGTAGTCCAGGTGGTCCTGGGTGAAATTGGTGAATATCGCGGTATGGATACGAACACCGTCGATCCGGTGCGCATCAATGCCGATCGATGAAGCCTCGATCGCGCAGGCCCGCATGCCCGCGCTGACAAACTGGCGCAGGCTGGCATGCAGGAGGACCGCGTCGGGCGTGGTCAGGCCGGTCGCGATCAATTCGCCGAGGGCTGGTTCGCTGCTGTCAATCTGGGCCGCGCGTGGTCGGCCGACGCCCAGGGTGCCGATCATGGCGCAGGGGCGGGGCGTGCGCAGACAATGGCCGGACAGGGCCTGGGCCAGCCACCAGACGGTAGACGTCTTGCCGTTGGTTCCAGTGACGGCCAACACGTCGAGTTCGTGCGAAGGGTGGGCGAAAAAGGCGTCGGCGAGCAGCGCGCTGGCGATCTTGAGACCTTCGTAGGACGCCACCCGTGGATCATCGATACCGAAAGCCTGCACGCCCCAGTGTTCCACCAGGCACGCGGCAACACCCGCATCCAGGGCGCCGCGCACATGGGCCCGGGCATCGGTCGCGGCTCCCGGCCAGGCGATGAAGCCGTCCCCGGGCGCAAGTTTGCGACTGTCGGTCTGCAGCGTGCCGGTGACGCGGCGGCGCAACCAGCGCGCGGCCTCTTGCGGGCTGTGCAGTTGCTGCATCAGAGGCTCTCCTCCACGGCCGTCACGATCTGCGGCTTGACGGCCATGTCGGGTTGCACGCCCATCATGCGCAACGTCTGCTGTACCACTTCGCTGAACACCGGGGCCGCCACGGCGCCACCGAAATACTGGCCGTTGCTGGGCTCGTCGATCATGACGGCCACAATGACGCGTGGCTTGTCGATGGGCGCCATGCCGGTGAACCAGGCGCGGTACTTGTTGCTGGCATAGCCTTTGCCCACCTGCTTGCGCGCAGTTCCCGACTTGCCACCGACCGAATATCCGATGGTCTGCGCCAACGGGCCGGTGCCACCCGGCGCGGCCGCCATCTGCAGCATCTTGCGTACGGCCCGGGCCGTCTCGGGTGAGAACACCCGCGCACCGACGGCTGGTGCGTCGCTCTTGAGCATGGTCACCGGGATGACTTCGCCGTCATGCGCGAGGGCGCTGTAGGAGTGCGCCATCTGGAACAGCGAGGCCGACAGGCCGTATCCATATGCCATCGTGGCCTGCTCGATCGGGCGCCAGGTTTTCCAGGGGCGCAGGCGCCCGGTCACGGCGCCAGGAAACTGGATCTGGGGCTTTTGCCCATAACCGAGTGCCGTGTAGGTGTTCCACATCTCCTGGGGCGACATCTTCTGGGCAATCTTGAGGGCTCCGACGTTACTGGACTTCTGGATCACGCCCTCGACGGTCAGCGTGCCGTAGTTGTGCGTGTCGCTGATCGTGAAGCCGCCCATGGTGTAGCGTCCGGGCGAGGTGTCGATCATGGTTTGCGGCGTCACCCGGCCTGCCTCCAGTGCCATGGCGATGGTGATGGGCTTCATCGTGGAGCCTGGTTCGAAGGTATCGGTCAGCGCGCGGTTGCGCAATTGTTCGCCCGACAGGTTGCGCCGCTTGTCCGGCATGTAGCTGGGGTAGTTCGCCAGCGCCAGCACCTCTCCGGTGGTGGCGTCGAGTACCACTACGCTGCCGGCCCGGGCCTTGTTCTGAACCACGGCATCGCGCAGCTTCTGATAGGCGAAAAACTGCACCTTGCTGTCCACACTGAGTTGCAGGTCGCGGCCGTCCACGGGCGGAATCTGCTCTCCCACGGACTCGACGACCTGCCCGAGGCGGTCCTTGATGACGCGGCGCGAACCAGCGCGCCCGGCCAACTCTTTCTCGAAAGTCAGTTCCACACCCTCCTGGCCAATGTCCTCCACATTGGTGAACCCCACCACATGGGCGGCGGCCTCGCCCTCCGGATATTGGCGTTTGTATTCCTTGCGCTGGTAAATGCCCTTCATGCCGAGCGCCGTGATCTGCTGTGCCACGGACTCGTCGACCTGGCGCTTGAGCCAGACAAAGGTCTTGTCTTCGTCTTCCAACTTGCGATGGAGGTCGGCCAGGGGCATTTCCAGCAACTTGGCGAGTTGCCTGAGCTGCTGCTCGTCGCGCTGGACATCCTCGGGGATGGCCCAGATGCTCGGTGCCGGAACACTGGAGGCCAGGATCAGCCCGTTGCGGTCGATGATGCGGCCACGGTTGGCAGGCAGTGCCAGCGTGCGTGCAAAACGCACTTCGCCCTGGTGCTGGTAGAAATCGTTGGCGAGGATCTGAATGTAGACCGCGCGCGAGGCCAGCCCCACGAATGCCAGGGCCACCGACGCCACGATGAACTTGCTGCGCCATACCGGTGTGCGGCTGGCAAGCAGCGGGCTGGAGGTGTAGGGAATGCTGCGGCTCACTGCACCACCCCCGTCACGGCGCGGGCCGGTGTTCCCGCGGCGCCTGCGTTGGCGGCTGCTGGCTCGGAGTAGGTGGCGTAACTGGTGATGGCTGGCGTGGCCGAACGCATCTGCAGCTTTTCCCGCGCCAATTTCTCGACCCGCAGTGGCGTGGCCTGGGCACGTTTTTCGACCTGGAGGCGCTCGCTGTCGACTTCCAGCCGGTGCGCCTCGGCCACAGCCCGGTCGAGGTCCGTGAAAAGCCGGCGCGACTCGTATTGCAGGTTGACCAGGTACAACGCGCTTGCCAGCACGGCCACGAGCAACACCAGATTGAGCCTGGTCAAGGTGGGGTCCCCCGGCTCATGCTGCAGTCCTGCGTGCCACGCGCATGATCGCGCTGCGCGCGCGTGGGTTGACGGCAATTTCCGCAGCCGAAGGTTTGCTGCGCCCCAGTGCCTCGAGCCGCATCACCTTGGGTGCCGCAAACGGCGCGCGGCGATCATATTGCTCGCGTGAGTGCGCGGCAATGAACTGCTTGACGATGCGGTCTTCGAGGGAGTGAAAGCTGATCACGACCAGCAAACCCATGGGTTGCAATACATCGATGCTTGCCTTCAACGCGTGTTGCAGCGCTTCAAGCTCGGCGTTGATGAAAATCCGAAAAGCCTGAAATGTGCGCGTTGCAGGGTTCTGGCCCGGCTCGCGGGTTTTGACCGTGTCAGCCACGAGCTGGGCCAGCTCGGTGGTGGTTGAAATTGGGCCCCGTTCCTGTCGGCGAGCAGCAATCGCCTTTGCAATGGCGCCAGCAAACCGTTCCTCACCATAGTCACGAATCACCTCCGCAATCTGGCTGGTGGGCGCGGTTTCCAGCCACTGCGCCACGCTCTGGCCGCGGGTGGTGTCCATGCGCATGTCCAGCGGTCCCTCGAACCGGAAACTGAAACCCCGCGATGCATCGTCGATCTGTGGAGAGCTGACACCGAGGTCCATCAGGATGCCCGCCGCCATGCCGGCACCGAGGTCCGGCAGGTGCTCGAAACTCTGATGCCGGATGGAAAACCTCGGGTCGGTGATCTCCGCAGCACTGGTGATGGCAGCGGGGTCCTTGTCGAACGCCACCAGACGATCCGCCGGGCCCAGCCTGGACAAAATCAGCCGGGAGTGACCACCGCGTCCGAACGTGGCGTCCACAAAGGTGCGGCCCGGCGGATGGGAGTGGCCAGCCGGCGGGTCGGTCAACAAGGCGTCCACCGCTTCGCTCAACAAAACGCTTGTATGGGTCGAGCCACTGTTCACGCTTGACTTTCAAAAGGAAAAATCCTTGAAGACATCGGGCATGTCGCCCTGCATGGCCTTGGCTTCCAGGCTCTCGTAGAGCGCCTTGTCCCACAACTCGAGGTAATTGCCCATGCCCAGCAAGATGGTGTCGCGCGTGATGCCGGCGGCCTGCCGCAGTTCCGGCGAAACCAGCACCCGGCCGGTCCCGTCCATCTCAACATCCATCGCGTTGCCGAGAAAGATGCGTTTCCACCACTGGGCGGACATCGGAAGCTGGGACACGCGGTCGCGGAACTTTTCCCATTCTTGGCGTGGAAACACCATCAAGCATCCGTGCGGATGCCGAGTGATGGTGAGCTGACCACCCTCCGCCGCGCCGAAGGCGTCACGGTGCCGGGTCGGCACTGACAGGCGACCCTTGGTATCCAGACTGAGAGACGAAGCCCCTTGAAACACGACAGCACACCCTCGATTGATGGAATCGGCATGGATGTGGCATTCG
>JAYVRP010000273.1:0-2211 GCA_043776215.1 Rhodoferax sp.
AGCATGCCCATGTAGTCGGCGGTGGCACGGTCCATTCCGACAGAGCCGCCAGCAACACCCCGGAAGATGTTGCCACCACCAATCACGATGGCAACTTCCACCCCCATGCGCGTAATCTCCGCAACCTCGTCGACCATCCGAACAATCGTGTTGCGGTTGATCCCGAACTGGTCGTCTCCCATCAATGCCTCGCCCGACAGCTTGAGCAAAATGCGCTTGTGCGCGGCTTTGGCGTCGGACATGGTTCGCTCCCGGTTTGGTTTCAAATTGTCAGTTTCGGCAATGGACGGCACCGCAATACCTCAGGAAGACTGCTTGGCCGATGCCACCTGGGCAGCAACCTCGGCGGCAAAATCATCCACTTTCTTCTCGATGCCCTCTCCCACCACGTACAGCGTGAAACTCTTCACCGTGGTGCTCGTGGCCTTGAGCATCTGGCCCACCGTCTGCTTGTCGTTCTTCACGAATGACTGGTCAAACAAGGATACTTCCTTGAGGTACTTCTGCACACCACCCTCGATGCGCTTGGCCACAATTTCCTGCGACTGCACCGGCTTGCCGGCCGCGACAGCCGTGGCCGCGTCTTCCGCCGCCTTGGCTGCGGCCACCGAGCGCTCCCGGGCAACCAGTTCGGCCGGTACATCGGCGCTGGACAATGCCACAGGCTTCATGGCTGCCACATGCATGGCGACGTCTTTTGCAGCCGCTTCATCACCCTCGAATTCGACCATGACCCCGATGCGGGTGCCATGCAGGTAGGTGGCGAGTTTGGCACCCGAACCGAACCTCTTGAAGCGTCGAAAACCCATGTTCTCGCCGATCTTGCCCACCAGTCCCCTGCGGACATCTTCCAGCGTCGGACCGAAACCATCCTGGGCAAACGGCAGCGCACCGAGCGCGGCCACGTCAGACGGATCGTACTGTGCCACCAAGGCGGCCGCGGCATTCGCGAGTCCCAGGAAAGCGTCACTCTTGGTCACGAAATCGGTCTCGCAGTTGACTTCGATCATGGCACCGGCGTCACCAACACGTGCCGTGGCCACAACACCTTCTGCGGTGATGCGGCCAGCGGCCTTGCCAGCCTTGGTTCCGAGCTTGACGCGCAGCAACTCTTCGGCCTTGGTCATGTCGCCCTCGGCCTCCGTCAACGCGCGTTTGCACTCCATCATGGGCGCATCGGTCTTGCCACGCAGTTCAGCCACCATGCTCGCAGTAATTGCAGCCATCTCTTTACTCCATCCTTGATTCGAAAAAATTCTATGGGAGGCTAAAAAAAAGGGGCATCAATGCCCCTTTTCTTCCGCAACCGGAAGTATCAGGCAGCCGCCTCATTCACTTCAACAAATTCGTCTGTCGTTTCGGCAGAAACAGCCTTGACCACGTCATCCACTGCATTGGCCCGGCCCTCAAGCACTGCATCGGCAATGCCACGCGCGTACAGGGTGACTGCCTTGGACGAGTCGTCGTTGCCCGGGATCACGTAGTCGATGCCTTCGGGCGAATGGTTGGAATCCACCACGCCAATCAGCGGAATGCCCAGCTTCTTGGCTTCGGCAACGGCGATCTTGTGGTAACCCACATCGATCACGAAGATCGCGTCCGGCAGGGCGGCCATGTCCTGGATGCCGCCGATATCCTTTTCGAGCTTGTCCAGTTCGCGGGCGAACATGAGTTGCTCCTTCTTGCTCATGCTGTCGAGGCCGGCCTCCTGCTGAATCTTCATCTCCTTCAAGCGCTTGATGGACGTCTTGACGGTCTTGAAATTGGTCAACATGCCGCCCAGCCAGCGCTGGTCCACGTACGGAACACCTGCGCGCTGCGCTTCGGCGGCCACCGTGTCGCGGGCCTGCCGCTTGGTGCCCACCATGAGCACCGTGCCGCGGCGCGCAGTCAATTGGCGTACGAACTTGGCCGCGTCCTGGAACATCGGCAAGGATTTTTCCAGGTTGATGATGTGGATTTTGTTGCGATGGCCAAAGATGAACGGTGCCATCTTGGGATTCCAGAACCGGGTCTGGTGTCCAAAATGGACGCCAGCTTCCAGCATTTCACGCATGGTTACAGACATGTTTAACTCCAAAGGTTGGGTCTAAAATCCGTGCCGCTATCCGTCACTCCGGCAACGCGACCTGATAAGTGGGCCTGGTTGCACAAGCGCGAACACCTTGATGGGCCCGGTTTGCGATTTGTCCGCCTGGTGGCGCTAAAGGC
>JAYVRP010000274.1:0-7165 GCA_043776215.1 Rhodoferax sp.
CTCGGTGGCCTGGATCTTCACGTCGAAACCCGCGTCGCGCGTCATGGCCTGCACCACCAGTGCCAGGCGTTGCGCCTCGGAATTGGTGCCGGTCATGAGTGTGAAGCTCGGATTGGTGACGCCGGCCTCCTTGAGCAGGGCCCGTGCGCGCTCGACGTTGCGCTTGGGCACCGGCACACTCTTCGCATAGTAGGGGTTGTTCGGGGCCACCCACTGGTTGCCCACCATCGCTTCGTTGTCCATCACCACCTGCGCCAAACCCTGGCGGTCGAGCGAGAGCTCGAAGGCCTCGCGCACCCGCGCGTCCTTGCCCAGCGGATTCTTCTGCGCCTGGTCACTCTTGCCCACATTGATGGTGATGCCGGTGTAGCCGATGCCGGTGATGCGCGAGTTCTTCAGGCGCTTGTCCTTGGTGATCGACTCCATGTCGCTCGATGCCACGCGCTCGATGAAGTCGAACTGCCCGGCGCGCAGGTTGGCCAGTCGCACCGTGGAGTCCGGAACCGGCGTGTAGACGACCTTGTCGAAACTGATCGCGGCCTTGTTCCAGTAGTTGGCATACTTCTCGAACACCATACGGTCCTGCGCGACGCGTTCGACAAATTTGTACGGGCCCGAACATACCGGCTTGGTGCCGAAATTGGCGCCACCCGCCTGCGCCGCCTTGGGCGACACCATCATGCCGGCGCGGTCGGTCAGCGCCGCCAGCAAGGGCGTGAATGGCACCGACAGGTTGAGGCGCACCGTGGACGGGTCCACCACGTCGATGCTGGCCACCGGGCGCAACTCGCCACTGCGCTGGGAGCCGGCCATGGTCTTGTGGCGCTCGAGGTTGAACTTGACCGCCGCCGCGTCCCTCTTCTCGCCATCGTGGAAGGTCACGTCGGTGCGCAGCTTGATGGTCAGCGTCTTGCTGTCGGCGGACCACTCGTACCCGGTGGCAAGCTGGGGCACCACGTTGAGTTTCTCGTCGATGTCGAACAGCTTGTCGCACAGCGATGCGAACACGATGCGCCCGACAAAGGTGCGGGCCAGCGTCGGGTCCAGGATGTCCGGGTCTTCGGCCAGGCCAACACGCAGTGTCTGGGCCTGCGCCATGAACGGGGCCACGGCCAGCAGCAGCGCGGCGAACCAGGAAAGTCGGGAAGATTGCATGGAGGGCTCCAGGTTGCGGTGAAAAAAGAGTTGAGGGAATCGCCGACTGTCGAACTTGATTATGCGGCGCCGCTGCGCGACAGGAAGGCGGACTGCAAACGCGCCAGCCGCACAGTGGCCGGTGTTTGCGCGGGTGCTTGTACGGAAATTCCGGGCGCATCAAGGTCGCGCCAGAAGTGGCACGCCACCGCATGGCCACTGACGCTCTCCAGCGCGGGCGCCTGCTGCCTGCAGACCGGCTGTGTGTGCGGGCACCGGGTGTGAAAATGGCACCCCGGCGGCGGGTTGAGCGGGCTGGGGACATCGCCCGGCAGCAACAACTTGCGCCGCTCCAGCCCGGGCTCGGGCAGCGGGATCGCCGACAGCAACGCCTGTGTGTAAGGATGGCGCGGCGCTGCGAACAGCGCGCGCTTGTCAGCGAGTTCGACGATACGCCCGAGGTACATCACGGCAATACGCGTGGCGATGTGCTTGACCACAGCCAGGTCATGGGCAATGAATATGTAGGCCAGCCCGAAACGCTGCTGCAGGTCCTGCAGCAGGTTGACCACCTGCGCCTGCACCGACACGTCGAGCGCGGACACCGCCTCGTCGCACACGATCAGGCGTGGCTCCACCGCCAGCGCGCGCGCAATACCGATGCGCTGGCGCTGGCCCCCCGAGAATTCGTGCGGATAACGCTGGGCGTGTTGCGGCGCCAGGCCCACCGTATGCAGCAGTTCGCCCACCCGATCATTTTCCCGGCCGGCATGCAGACCGTGCAGCCGGAGTGGCTCGGCCAGGGTCTGGCCCACCGTCATGCGCGGGTTCAGCGACGAATAGGGGTCCTGGAAAATGATCTGCAACGCGCGGCGCCGGGCCCGCAATTGGCGCGCATCCAGCAAACCGAGGTCCTGGCCATCGAAGTGGACCTGCCCGGCGCTGGGTTCGATCAGGCGCAATACCAGCCGACCCAGGGTTGACTTGCCGCAGCCGGACTCACCCACCACGCCCAGCGTTTCACCTGCCGTGAGCGTGAAATCGACGCCATCCACCGCACGCACCGCACCCCGGACCCGACCGAGAATACCCTTGCGCACGGGAAAATGCTTGACCAGGCCCTGCACCTGCAACAACGCCTGCGCCGTCACGGAAACACCTCCTGCGCATCGCTGATTCCCAGTTGCACCGGATCGAGCGGCGCCTTCCAGCAGGCCGACGCCTGCCCGCCGGCCAGTAACCGCAATGGCGGAACCTGCGCATGGCATTGGGCATCGGCAAATGGGCAACGCTCGGCGAAACTGCAGCCCGCAGGCATCTGCAAGGGGTTGGGCACCTGCCCGTCGATGGCGGCCAGGCGCGCCTGCTCGGTGTGCAGACGCGGGATTGACCCGAGCAGACCCACGGTGTAGGGGTGTTGCGGCTCGCGAAACAAGGCCTGCACCGGGCCTTGTTCCACGACCCGCCCGGCATACATGACGACCACCTCGTCGGCCACTTCGGCCACCACGCCCAGGTCGTGCGTGATCAGGATGATGGCGGTGCCGGTTTCCTGCTGCAAGCTGCGCATCAGGTCCAGGATCTGCGCCTGGATCGTCACGTCCAGTGCGGTTGTGGGTTCATCGGCGATCAGCAGGCGCGGCTCGCAGGCCAGGGCCATCGCGATCATGGCACGCTGGCGCATGCCGCCCGAGAGCTTGTGCGGGTGCTCATGAAACCGCTGCTCGGGGGCTGGAATGCGCACCTTGCGCAGCATCTCCAGGGCCCGTGCCGCGGCTTGCTCCCGATTCAGCGGCCGGTGCCGCATCAGGCCTTCGACGATCTGCTCGCCAATGGTGAAAGCCGGGTTCAGCGAGGTCATGGGCTCCTGGAAAATCATCGCCATGCCATTGCCACGCAGGTCCTGCAACTCCCGTTTGGGCAAGCCCAGAAGCTCCCGTCCCTCGAATCGGATCGACCCTGCGGCGGTACGCCCGGGTGGATCGGGCACCAGGCCCATGATCGACAAGGCCGTGACACTCTTGCCACAGCCCGACTCACCCACGATCGCCAGGGTGCGCCCGGCCGGCACCGAAAAACTCACGCCGTCCACTGCGGCAAACTCGCCGTTGTCGGTCTTGAAAAGTGTGCGCAGACCGGTGACCTCGAGCAACGCGGTCACGGGCCGGTTCCGGCGCGCGCGGCATGGAACTGCGCAATACGGGCTTCGATCAGGGTGCGGTCGGTCAGCCCCACTGGATCGTGGCGGCCCGCCAGGCACGACATGAAGGGCTGGAAGCGCTCGAGACTCACCTGGTACAGACGCTGCAGCTCCAGGATCGGCTCGGCATGGTCGTCCACGCGCATATCGATTTGGGGGTAGTCCTCGTCGGCGTGGACACGCAGCGCCGCCGACTGTTTGCCGCGTTTGTCACCACCGGCCGCGTCACCGGCTGCCAACGCCAGAAGCAGGCGCTCGGCCAGCGGCAATCGGGCACTGGCAACAAATGCCTCGGCAGTCGCTTCGATCACGCGCGGCCCGGCCAGCATGTTGCCGGCCACACTGAAATCGGGGTGGATCACATGGCCGCACCAGTCCACGCAGGCACTGCCGGTATGGGCGGCGGCCGGTCCCGCTGCCGGCAACAGATGCACTTGCCGCTGGTCCCGCCCCGCATCCGCTGCCAACAGGCTGGCGAGCGCCTCGGCTGCAGTCTGCCCGCGGCCCAGCAAATCGAGCCCGGCGGGCCCGTACAGAGGATTCATGAGCGCCTGGGTAGACAAGGCGCCCACCCCTCTGCGGGTATGCGCACACATCGCGCCAACGGCAAAGAACCGGCTGGCAACGGCAACCCCGAAACGCCCTGTGCCATCGCGGGCAATGATCGACCATGTCATGCGGACCATTATCAGCCCGGTGCAAAGACCCATCCAGGCCCTGCGGCATTTCAAGCACTGGCGCAGCGAGCGCGTGCCGCACCGAAACGACATCGACTCGAACCATGCACGCGAACCCCACGCAAACCCTGCGCATTGACAGCTGCCGGATTGATCCATACACTTGTGTATTGACCACGGAGATTCCTGTATGACCGATCTCGTCGTTCGACGCCTGCTGATCGACCTCGACACCCCGTTTGCGGCGCGCTGGAACGGTGGCGACGCGTTTCGTTCGGCATTTTTCAACGCGCTGTCCATGAGTTTCCCGGCCGGCGAGCAGTTCTTCATCGACTCGGTGCGCAGCGGCCTGAAAGCCCTGCCTGAAGCCAAGCGGGCAGATCTCGCAGCGGAAGTGCAGGGCTTCATCGGCCAGGAGGCCACGCACCGGCGGATTCACGCGCTGTTCAACGCGCAGCTTGAAAAGCTTGGCTTCGACAACTGGATCGAGCGACATTCGCAGCGCCGGCGCGAAGCACATGCGGGCGACGACTTGCGCAACCAGGTGGCGGCCACCGCAGCCACGGAACACTTCACCGCGATCTTTGCCGACTGGCTCCTGCGCCACCCGGAAGCCCTGGAGGGCGCCGAGCCGCGGCTGCGCACCCTGTGGCAATGGCACAGCGCCGAGGAGTCCGAACACCGCAACACCGCGTTCGACATGTACTTGGCGCTGGGCGGCAACCAGCACTGGCGCGTGCGCGTGTTCCACTACATCACCGTCATCTTCCTGGGCGATGTGTTGCGCCAGACCGTGCGCAACCTGTGGCACGACGGCAGTCTGTTCAAGTGGAGTACCTGGCGCAGCGGCGCCAGACTGTGTTTCGCGAGGGACGGCATGTTTCGTGGCAACTACCGCTTGTGGCGCGATTACAAGGCGAAGGATTTCCACCCCAGCCAGCACCCGGCAGCGCTGTCGCAGCAGTGGCTGCGCCAGAACAGCAGCCAGTTCACGGTAGTCGGCCAGGCCGCCTGAGCATGCCGCTGGGCGTCGCCATCTTCGCGGGGCTGGCCGCTCTCTACGCCTTGTTCTTGCTCTGGTATGGCGGGCGCGGCAAACCCTTGACGCAGGACGAGATCGCGCAGGCGCTGCGTGCGCTTGGCGCGCGCAGCCAGCAACCGGGCCAGAGCGTGTTACTGGACGAGGTGCGCACCCTGCTGGCCAACGACGACGGACACGAGTTCGTCATGCACAACCTGGTGCGGTACCGCACCCGCGCCCTATATCCGCCGGGCCATGACTTCGGCGATGACCCACGTGCGGCTGACCGCCGTTATGGCCGCGCCATCCTGTGGCCCCTGCTGCGCCGGGCCTGCATCGTCGTGTTCATCGCGCGCCGCAGCGGCAGCTTCATCGAGCCCGAGGGCGCCGACCCGTGGCACTATGTAGCCATGGTGCGTTACCGCAGCAAGCGCGACTTCCTGGGTTTCGCGCTGGACATCGAGCGCAAGGACATTGTGCTGCACAAGTGGGCGGCGATCGAGAAGACGCACGTGTTCCCGGTCCAGCCCATGCTGAGCCTGGTGTTCGTGCGGGGAATGGTTGGTGTGCTTCTGGCATTGATCGGGACGGTGCTGGTGTGGGCGACCTGATGCGTTACCGCTCCCGGCGCGCCATCTTTGACATGGTCGCGGATATTTCGCCGCGGGACCTGGCAGTCCACCACTGGCGGCTGGGTCGCAGACGGCACAAGAAAGAGACAAACACATGAGATTGCGCAGAACCCTGGGGATCGCGCTGCTGGTCCTGGCCGCATTTGGCGCGCTGGCCTACGCGAACCGGCTCTACATCCTGATGCACGCCCTGCCCTGGTACAACGCGGTCTTCCATGCGCGCGCGGCCAACCAGCCCGTGCCATGGGAGCCGGGTCCGGCCAGCGCGGGCCAGCCGCCCGCCACGCGGCCACCGAACATCGTCGTGATCCTGGCCGACGACATGGGCATCAACGACGTCACCACCCATGGCGGTGGTTACGCCGCGCTGGGCGTGCCGACACCTGCCATCGACTCGATCGCCCGTGACGGCGTTCGCTTTGACCAGGGTTATGCGGGCAGCGCCGTGTGCACCGTGTCGCGTGCGGCCTTGATGACCGGGCGCTACCCCTGGCGTTTTGGCGTGGAGTTCACGCCCACCCCGGGCGCAATGGCGCGGGTGCTGCCAATGCTGACCGCCGGAAACGGGCAGTTGCACCCCCTGATCATCGACCGGGACAAGGCGGCTGCCACCAAGGGTTTCGACGACCTGGGCATGCCGGCATCGGAAATCACCGTGGCAGAGACTCTGCGCGCGCAGGGCTACCACACAATGCACATCGGCAAATGGCACCTGGGGCAATCGAAGGACCTGCGGCCCAACAACCAGGGTTTCGACGAGAGCCTCAACATGGAGGGTCTGTTGCACTGGCAGGAGGACGACCCGAACATCCGCAATTCGAAACAGGACTTCGACCCGATCGACAAGTTCCTCTGGAGCAACGGCCGGGAGAGCGTGAGCTTCAATGGCGGCAAACAGTTCCGGCCGGCCAAATACCTGGCCGACTACTTCACGGACGAAGCCGTCAACGCCATCCGCCAAAACCGCAACCGTCCGTTCTTCCTGTACCTGGCGCACTGGGGCGTGCATACGCCGCTGCAGGCCACGCGGGACGACTACGAGGCCGTCACCGGCACCACCGATCACCGCCGACGCGTTTACGCCGGGATGGTGCGCTCGATCGACCGCTCGGTGGCGCGCGTGTTGCAGACGCTGCGCGAGCAGGGCCTGGAGGACAACACCATCGTCATCTTCACCAGCGACAACGGTGCACCGGGCTACATCGGATTGCCCGAAGTAAACCGGCCCTACCGTGGCTGGAAACTCACGTTCTTCGAGGGCGGCCTGCGCGTGCCCTACGTGGCCAAGTGGCCAGGGCATATCCCGGCCGGCACCACCTACGCACAACCGGTGTCCAACATCGATATCATGCCCACGCTAGCGGCGGCCGCTGGTGCCAGGCTGCCGGCCGACCGACCCATCGACGGCGTGAACCTGCTGCCCCATCTGGTGGCCAATGCCACGCCGCAGCCGCCACGGGCGCTGTTCTGGCGCGACGGCCCCTACCGCGCTCTGCGGGAC
>JAYVRP010000275.1:0-7159 GCA_043776215.1 Rhodoferax sp.
CGCGTGCCACCAAACTTGTGCACGGCGGCGTGCGGTACCTGGCGAAGTCATGCGACTCCACAAGCACGACACTGAAACCGCGCGCAGCCGCATCGAGCGCAACACCCAGCCCGGTAGCTCCACCACCCACGACAGCCACATCGTAGATTTTGGGCTGCTTCAGGCGGTCGATCAACTCCTGGCGCCGTGTCGGCAGCGCTTCACCGTTGGCAGAACCCATCAATGTGGTACCCAGCCTTTCGCACGTTCAACCGCCTGCTGCCACCGGGCCAGTTTGGCCTGGCGCAAGTCCGTAGGCAGTGCCGGGTCGAACTGTCGATCCCGGGCCCAGTGGGCGGACAACTCATCCGCACCGGACCAGAAACCGGTGGCGAGGCCGGCCAGATAGGCGGCGCCCAATGCCGTGGTCTCCGTCACCTTGGGGCGCACCACTGGCACGCCAAGAAAGTCCGCCTGCATCTGCATCAGCAGATCATTGCGGCTGGCCCCACCATCGACACGCAACTCTCGAAGTGTGATGCCCGAGTCCATCGCCATGGCACCAAACACATCCGCCGATTGCAACGCGATCGACTCCAGGCCGGCCCGCGCGATATGGGCACCGGTCGTCCCACGGGTCATGCCAACCAGAGCCGCACGCGCAAAACCATCCCAGTGTGGTGTCCCCAGCCCGGCGAATGCGGGTACCAGGTAAACGTCGCCCGTATCCGGCACCTCCCGCGCCAAGGCCTCGACCGCGCCTGCCGACGCAATGATCTTCAGCCCGTCACGCAGCCACTGAATCGTCGCGCCAGCCGCGAACACCGAGCCCTCCAGGGCATAACAGGCCATCGCGGGTTGCAGCTGCGGGCCCGGTCCGACCCATGCCACGGTGGACAGCAAGCGGTGTCGACTCGACACGGCCGCTGCGCCCGTGTTCATGAGCATGAAGCAACCGGTGCCATAGGTGTTCTTGGCCATGCCAGGGGAAAAACACGCCTGTCCGAATGTGGCCGCCTGCTGGTCGCCAGCGACACCTGCAATACGGATGGGCGACCCGAACAGGCTTTCGTCGGTATGCCCGGCTTCGCCGCAGGACGGGACCACCGTGGGCAGTAGCGATGCCGGGATGTCGAACAAATCCAGCAGCCGGGCATCCCACTGCAGCTTGTGGATGTTGAACAGCAGGGTGCGCGAGGCGTTGCTGGCGTCTGTGACGTGGCGCTGGCCCTTCGTGAGTTTCCAGATCAGCCAGCTGTCGATGGTGCCGAACGCCAACTCGCCACGCCGGGCCCGAGCCCGAGCCCCTGGCACGTTGTCGAGCAACCACACCAGCTTGGTTCCCGAAAAATAGGCGTCCAGTACCAGACCGGTCTTGCGCTGGATCATGGCTGCGTGTCCCTGGGCGCGCAGAGCGTCACAGGCGCCCGCCGTGCGGCGGTCCTGCCAGACAATGGCATGCGCCACCGGCTCACCCGTGGCACGGTCCCATAACACCGTGGTTTCGCGCTGGTTGGTGATGGCGATCGAATCAATTTGACCCGCGTGCAGGCCGGCGCGTTGCAGCACCTCGACCGCCACCGCGTACTGGGAGCGCCAGATGTCGCGGGCATCGTGCTCGACCCAACCCGGCTGCGGAAAAATCTGGGGAAACTCCTTTTGCGCCACACCAGCCACGTGGCCAGACCGGTCAAAAAGGATGGCGCGCGAACTGGTCGTTCCCTGGTCAAGGGCAAGAATGTATTGCTGCATAGGGCAAGTAGATTACCGCAAGCGCCCCCGTTCGCGGCGACAATTTGCTGCCAACGACGGCCTACAGCAGGAACACCATGCACAAACACATTGCGTTTATCGGCGGCGGCAACATGGCAAGCGCGATCATCCATGGACTCATCGGGCAGGGGTATCCCCGTGATCGTATCGGCGTGGTGGAGCCTTTTGTCGAGGCGCGCGACAAACTCGCGGCCCAGTTCGGCATCACGGCCCAGGCGATGGCCGGCCCCCACCTGGAATCCGCCGACCTCGTGGTGTGGGCGGTCAAACCTCAAACCTTCAAGGACGCCGCTGCGCAGACGCGCGCCCATACATTGCGCGCCCTGCACCTGAGCGTAGCCGCCGGAATCCCCAGCCAGAGCATCGCCCGCTGGCTGGGCACCGAGCGGATCATCCGCGCGATGCCCAACACACCGGCCCTGATCGGCAAGGGCATCACAGCGCTCTTTGCGCGTCCTGGTGTCGGAGACAATGATCGCCGGCAGGTGGAGCAGGTCATCCGAAGCACTGGCGAGTTCCTGTGGGTCGACGCCGAGGAGCAGCTCGACGCGGTCACCGCACTCTCCGGTTCCGGGCCGGCCTATGTGTTCTATTTCATGGAGGCCATGATGGCGGCCGGCGCAGATATGGGTCTTTCGCCTGCACAAGCCCGCCAATTGACGCTGGCCACGTTCACGGGCGCGTCCGAGCTGGCGCGCGCCAGCGACGAACCGCCACACATTCTTCGGCAACGCGTGACGTCCAAGGGCGGCACCACCCACGCAGCCATCAGTGCGATGGACGAGGCCCGACTCAAGCCGCTGTTCGAGCACGCGTTGCAGGCGGCGCGGTCCCGCGCACAGGCCATGGGCCAGGAGTTCGGTGCCGTCTGACCCGGGCCACGACGTTTCCGTCTGCCCCAGTCAGCGTATCCCGTAAGCAAGTGTGATGCCGGCAAACACCGAAAAACCGACCCAGTGGTTCAGGCGAAAGGCCTTGAAGCACCCATCGCGAGAACGCTCACGGATCAACCAGCCATGCCACGCCGCCTGCAGGGCCGCTGCAACCAGTCCTGCCACGACCGGCCAGGACGGGATCCGGTCCATGGCCACCACCACCCACACGGCGAGGTAGGCGGCGTAGAAAACCATCACCGCCGGCACATCCATGTGTCCCAGCGTGATAGCGGAGGTCTTGATACCAATACGCAGGTCATCGTCACGGTCCACCATGGCGTATTCGGTGTCATACGCCAGCACCCAGAACAGATTCCCGACCAGGAGCACCCAGGCCACGGCGGGCACGCTCTCGAGCATGCCGTGCCAACCTGCGGCATCGGCGCCCAGCACGGCGGAAAACGCCATCGGTATGCCAAAGCTGAAAGCCACCCCCAGCACTGCCTGCGGCATGGACACGAAGCGCTTCGAGTAGGGGTAGACGATGGAAATGGCGAGCGCCACGAACGACCAGACAATGGTGACCGCATTGGTGGTGACAACCAGGGAAAAAGCGGCCAGGGCCAGGGTGGCGCCCAGCAGCAGTGCCTCGGTCGGCGACATCGCGCCACTGGTGACCGGCCGGGTGGCGGTGCGTTTGACATGTTTGTCAAACTCCCGGTCGGCCACGTCGTTCACGCAGCAACCCGCGCTGCGCATCAGAAAGGTGCCCAGGGTAAAAACGGCCAGCAGCTTCCACCCGGGGAATCCACCTGCCGCGATCCACAAGGCGCTCAGGGTCGGCCACAACAGCAGCAACCAGCCGGCGGGTCGATCCCACCGGATCAGCTGCAGGTACAGCGCGAACTTGCGGCGCACGGACACCATCTTCAAGTGCCCAGTGCCCGCTGGTCCGGCCCGCCGTCCAGGGCATCGAGCGCCGGCAAATGAACGAACTCCCGATAGCGGACGACCTTGGGCGCGGGGGCAAGGATGCCAGGCTGCGACAACTCAGACACGATGGCGGGTTCCTTTCACGACAGGCGTTTGACGCCCGGCAACTCGCACGCGTAAATGGCATTGCGCAGGGCGGCGATCGCCTCGTAACGCGTGAAGCTGCGGCGCCAGGCCAACACCACGCGGCGAGTGGGCGCCGGCCCACCTCCCTCGTCGCGGATCGGAATGTAACGCACAAAGTGGTCCGCGCCCTTGCTGTGCCGCGCCTTGGTGTCGAGAGCTCCTGCAGGCACACCCAGACGAGGGACCAGCGTGACACCCATGCCGGCCGCGACCATGTGCTTGATGGTTTCCAGGGACGAGCCCTCGAAGCTGCGCCGGATGCCCTCCGCATTACTCGCAAACCGCGCGAACTCCGGACAGACTTCGAGCACGTGGTCCCGGAAACAGTGCCCCGTACCAAGCAGCAGCATGGTTTCGGCCTTGAGCTGTTCGGCACTCAGGGTCTTGCATTTCGCCAGCGGGTGGTTGCTGGGCACCGCAGCCACAAAGGGTTCGTCATACAAGGGCGCCATAGCCAGCCCGGTATCGGGAAAAGGCTCGGCCAGAATCGCGCAGTCGAGTTCGCCGGTGCGCAACATCTCGAGCAGCTTGACCGTGAAATTCTCCTGCAGCATCAGCGGCATCTGCGGCGTCCTGGCGATCACCTGGCGAACCAGATCGGGCAGCAGGTAGGGCGCAATCGTGTAGATCACGCCCAGGCGCAGGGCACCGGCGAGCGGGTCCTTGCCGCGCTTGGCGATCTCGCGGATGTTGGCGGCCTGCTCCAGCACTGACTGCGCCTGCCGCACCACCTCTTCGCCCAGAGGCGTCACGGTGACTTCGTTGGCATTGCGCTCGAACAGCTTGAGATCCAGTTCCTCTTCCAGCTTCTTCACGGCCACCGACAGCGTGGGTTGCGATACGAAACAGGCTTCCGCTGCCTTGCCAAAATGCCGCTCGCGTGCCACGGCGACGATGTATTTGAGTTCTGTCAGGGTCATGGTGCCATTGTCCTATTTGTCTATCCCCCGTGGCCAGTGCGTGGGAGATCCTCCGAACGGCCAGGCAAAGCTCAAGCCTTCAGGTACTGGGTCTTGGTGCCCAACCAGCGCACAACGTGTTTTTGCGCCTGTTCCGGGCTGCGGTCCAGCAAACGGGGTGCTGCGGCGCGCGCCCACTGCAGCAGTTGCGCATCGGTCGCCAGATCCGCGAATCGCAACAACGCCGCACCCGATTGGCGCGCGCCCAGGAACTCCCCGGGGCCGCGGATTTCGAGATCGCGCCGCGCAATCTCGAACCCGTCGCCGGTCTCCACCATGGCCTTGAGCCGCGCCCGCGCGGTTTCACCGAGCCGCGGGGCGTCGCCGGTGGCGTACAGCAGTACACATGCGGATGCCGCAGCTCCCCGGCCGACCCGCCCGCGCAACTGGTGCAACTGCGACAGGCCGAAACGCTCGGCGTGTTCGATCACCATCAGCGAGGCATTGGGCACGTCCACGCCAACCTCGATCACCGTGGTGCTCACCAGCACGGCCATCTGACCCTGAACGAAGAGCGACATCACTGCCTTCTTCTCTGCCACCGGCATGCGGGAATGCAAAAGCCCCACCATGACGCCAGGCAAGGCTGCGCTCAGTGCCTCATGGGTCTGCGTCGCGTTGCGCAGGTCCAGGGCTTCGCTTTCCTCGATCAGCGGACACACCCAGTAAACCTGCCGGCCCTGCTCCAGTTGCGCCCGGATCCGCTCCACCACTTCGTCGCGCCGCGATTCATTGACCAATTTGGTCACAATGGCAGTACGCCCGGGGGGCAATTCATCGATCGTGGACACCTCCAGATCGGCGTAATAACTCATGGCCAGCGTGCGCGGAATGGGCGTGGCGGTCATCATCAACAGGTGTGGTTCCAGGCTCGGCTCGGCCATCTTGTTGCGCAGGGCCAGGCGCTGCGCGACGCCAAAACGGTGTTGTTCGTCGATCACCGTCAGCGCCAGGTTGCTGAACTGCACTTTGTCCTGGATCATCGCGTGGGTGCCCACGACCAGCGCCGCCTCGCCTGACGCAATAAGCGCCAGCATCTCGCGCCGCTCCCGGGTCTTCTGGCTGCCGGTGAGCCAGGCCGTGGTGATGCCCAGCGGCTCCAGCCAGCCGATCAGCTTGCGGAAATGCTGCTCCGCCAGGATTTCTGTGGGTGCCATTAACGCGCACTGCCGGCCGGCGTCGATGCAGATGGCTGCGGCCAGGGCCGCCACCACGGTCTTGCCGGAGCCCACGTCGCCCTGCAACAGCCGGTGCATGGGTGCTGCCAATGCAAGGTCCCGCGCAATCTCGGCGCACACGCGTTGCTGGGCACCGGTCAGCGTGAATGGCAAGGCCGCGAGCAATCGGTCGCGCAGGCCCCGAGCCGGGGCGCTCAGCACTGGCGCACGCAGCGCGTCGCGGGCGCGGCGCATTTGCAGTTGCGACACTTGCTGCGCCAACAGTTCCTCCACCTTCAGGCGTTGCCAGGCCGGGTGGCTGTGGTCCTCCAGCGTCGCGAGCGACACCTCGGGCGTCGGATGGTGCAGAAAAGCCAGCGCATCCCGCAAGGGCCAGGCCAGGGCCGGGTGCCCGGGCAGCCCGTCCACTCCGGCAACGGTCTCCGAAAGGTCCGCACGCGAGAGCCCGCCCAGAACCGCCTTGCGCAGGTAGGCCTGCGGCAGTCCGGCCACCGTGGGATACACGGGTGTCAGCGCCGTGGGTAGTGGCCCACCCGCCGCATGCAGGGTCGGATGCACCATGGTCCAGCCCAGGAATCCGCCCTTGACTTCACCGCGGACACGCAAGCGCGCGCCCACGTGCAGGGCTTTCTGTTGCGCCGGGTAAAAACTGAAAAAGCGCAGGGTGCAGGTGTCGGACCCATCGTCCACCGTCACCAGCAACTGGCGGCGCGGCCGGAACGTGACTTCACTGGCGGTCACGGTGGCGTCGACCTGCACCACCTGCCCTTCACGGGCATCTGCCAGCCGCGTCAGCCGGGTCTCGTCTTCGTAACGCAGCGGCAGGTGCAGGGCCAGGTCGATGTCGCGCACCAGGCCCATCTTGGCCATGGCCTTCTGCAACGGGTTCCTGGTCGCCTGCGGGCCGGGTGGCGTTGCAACGGGAGAGAGCGGGGTGGCCGGCATGGGACAATTCTGCCTTGTCTTCCCTCCCTCACTTGGCACGGGCCGGTCCAGCCCTCAAGCACCATGAACGAACTTGCTTCTGCGCAGCCACGCGTCTTCACCCTGGGTGATTTTGATTTCACCCTGCCCCCCGAACACATTGCCCAATATCCAGCGGAAGAACGCAGCGCTTCCCGACTGCTGGATGGCACCGGCCCGACGCCGGCGGACCGTGTGTTTCGCGAGCTCCCCGGCCTGCTGGCACCTGGCGACCTGCTGGTATTCAACGACACAAGGGTGCTCAAGGCACGTCTGTTCGGGGAAAAACCCACCGGCGGCAAGGTGGAGCTTC
>JAYVRP010000276.1:0-7134 GCA_043776215.1 Rhodoferax sp.
CGTGGGGGCGGCTGTTGCCACATCATGCTCAGGGACGCTGCGCCTTGACGCCTCGCGGCATGCGAGTTTTTTCGGTTCTTTTTGTATGTGCGGCCAATATGTGCCGCAGCCCGACCGCCCACGGCATTTTCAAAAAGTTGGTCGCCGACCATGGCCTGGGTGATTTCGTACGAGTGGACTCGGCCGGCACCCACAACCTGTACACCGACAGCCCGCCCGATACCCGTTCGCAGTCACATGCAGCGCAACGCGGCTACGACATTTCGGACCTGCGCGCACGCTACCTCCAGGATGCGGATTTTGCGCAGGCCGATTTGATTCTGGTCATGGACTGGAGCAACCTGAGTCTGGTGCAGCAACGCTGCCCGGAAGAACACCTGGGCAAGGTGCGCCGCATGATGGAATTCAGCCAGGCGGCCGGCGCCACCATCGTGCCCGACCCGTACCGCGGTGAGCCGAAGGATTTCGAGCAGGTGCTCGATATGCTGGAGGAAGCCTGCGACGGGCTGATGCGGTATGTGCGGACCGCGCTTTAGGCCGCCAGCTCAGCCAACCACGAAGCTGCCGGGACCATACGCACGCCGTTGCGCAACTCGGGCGATCGCAGGTGCCGCACCAGTTGCAGCGCTAGTGCCTTTGGCCAGTACGGAATAAATTTTGCGAAGGCCTTGTGGGGTGTGTTGTCGGCCCATCTGCATTCGATCAGGTGTGTCAGGACATCGCCGCGTGACAGCGCAAAGTCAATCTCGGCGCCTTCCTTGGTGCGCAGGTAGTGCAGCCCAACAGGCGCTGCTTCTGAATCCTGCAAGAACTCGACATGCTTGAGCAACATGGCCGCTACGGCGTTCTCGAAACGCAGGCCCTGCGCCGCGTTGTCGTTCGCATCGAGTGCGTTTCCCGTGACCATACCGGTGTCGTAAAAATAGACCTTGGGCGACTGCAACAGTGAGCGGGCAATATTGCGGTGCCACGGCTGAACCGTGAACACAATGTACAGCGCCTGCAAGATGTCCAGAAAGCGTTTCACGGTGGGCTGCGACAGGCCCAGGTCGCGCCCGATCGACGCCAGCGACAGGGGGGACCCGACCCGCGCGCGCAACAACTCCAGCAACACCCGCATCGCACCCACTTCCTGAATACGCGAAAACTCCAGCACATCTTCACGCACCAGACCATCGGCATATTGCGCGCGCCAACGCAGTGCATTTTTGTCCCCCGTGGGGGTCGCGGAAAACAAACAAGGTTCGGGAAAGCCGCCGCGCAGCATCAGGTGCGCCAGTGCGTCGTCGGGCGTCGGCGTCGGGCCTCCAGCGGGCTTTGGGCCCAGTTCACACCATTCCCTGACTGAAATGGGGTGCAGGCGCCAACGGAGAAACCGGCCAGCCAGCGAATCCCCGGTTTGGCGGAAGGGTTCCATGCGGGCGCTTCCTGTGACCAGCTGCTGTTGTCCGTCGGGGCGCCCGTCAACCACACCCTTGAGCCAGGGCTTCCAGCCGGGCTTCTTGTGCAACTCGTCCAATACCAGCAACCGAGCCTCGGGAAACCAGCTTTGTCGCTCGATGATCTCCCGGTCGGAGCGGACGTCGAAGTTCAAGTACTGGGACGACGGCACAGCCGCTTGCAGTTGCCGGCTTAATGTCGTTTTGCCCACCTGCCGGGCGCCGGTGACAAACACCAGTTTGCGCTGCAGGTCTGCGGCGATCAGGTCGTCCAGGTAACGCTTCATCTGGCTATTTTAACGAGGTAATTAAAAAAGTCTTGTCTAATTGAATAAGATCGTTATATTGGACGATACTGACGTGAATTGAGCGAGCGTGCCGGCTTCAAGGCCGGCCAACCCGAGATATGGCCTGGTCGCGGCAGGCATGGAGCCAGATGGTCTGGTCAAGATAGTGACGGATTCGCGGGGCGCTAGCAGAGGGACTGTTGATGAAGTCCTCGCTCTCTGGCGTTGCCCGCGCATCCGATTTCGAGCAGAAACGCCTGCGGTCCCGGACCAATGGTTTTTGACTCTGACAGCAACGTGATTGCCTGAGACACATGGTGCCACCCAGTTCTGAATTTCTCGCGCCACAGCTGACGCCACGCGGCAGCCTGGTGGCGCAGCCACAGGCTGATGCAGCGCCCCTGGCAACGCAACTCGAGCAAGATATTGCGCAGGCGTTTGCGCTTGGCAGCGGGTCGGGCCTGCTGCACATGGGATCGGTGCAGGTGGGTCGCAGCCTGCCGCCTGCGTGGGCCTGGTGGCGTGATTTCGCCGTGCTGTACGTGACAGCCCTGTGTGCCCTGCCTGAAGGCGCAGAGGCGGCGGTGCCCACCCCCAGCAGCGATCAGTTCCTGTCGTTGATTGCCGATCTGCCGCCCATGATCGGTGCCGAGTACCTGACGCCCGACGTGTTGGACACACTCTGGGGCGCATTGGGTGCCGCCTTGCAGCACCAGCTCGGGCTGCAAAAGGACCCATTGCAGGTTTTTCTCAAGGCACGCAACCCGGTGTGGAATCTGGTGGGCCGGGTGCACTTCAATATGGCGGAAAACCGCAAGGATCCGGACGCCCCGTTCGCCTTTTTGGCCACCTATACCGCGCGCCTGTCGGCCCATGGCAAAGCGCAACACCAACCGCTGTCGCAGGCCCTGGCAGAGTTTTCGGGGAGCAAGAGCAAGGCACAACTTCTGTCCCTCTTGTTGCCGGTGCAGCGTGCGGCGCAACACTGCGCCTGGCTGCGCGAGATGGTGGACGAGGGCGAGATTTACCACCCGCTGCGCTGGACGGCTGCTGACGCCTGTCGCCTGCTGACCGATATACCCGCATTGGAACAGGCTGGCATTGTGGTGCGCATGCCGCGGGTCTGGCCCTCCGGGAAGCCTGCGCGCGCGCTCGTCCAGGCCAGTGTGGGTGTCGGAGCACCATCGATGTTGGGCCAAGACGCGTTGCTTGATTTCAGTATGCAGGTGACGCTGGGAGGCGAGCACTTGAGCGCCGCGGAACTGGATGCGCTGCTTCGAGGCAGCGATGGTTTGCAACTGATTCGTGGCCGCTGGGTGCAAGTCGACACCAAGGCCATCGCCCGTACGTTGGCACGCTTTCAGCACATCGAACAGATGGCTGCGGAAAACGGCCTGCCGTATGCCGAGGCCATGCGTCTGCTGTCTGGTGCCAAGCTGGATGGCGAACAGGCTGGCGACGCTGCCGATGTGCAATGGTCACAGTGGGTGGCCGGGCCGTGGTTGGCGCAAACCCTGCAAGGCCTGCGCCAGCCGCTAGGCCTGGCGCAGATAGATCCCGGTGCGGAGCTAAAGGCCACGTTGCGGCCCTACCAGCAGGTCGGTCTGCGCTGGTTGTATTTGCTTACCAAGCTGGGTCTAGGGGCGTGCCTGGCGGATGACATGGGCCTGGGCAAGACGATCCAGGTGCTGGCGTTGTTGCTGGTGCTCCAGCGTGAAAACAGCAGGGCTTTGGCGCATCGCCCCAGCCTGCTGGTGGCGCCAGCCTCGTTGCTGGCCAACTGGGCCGCAGAAGCACAGCGTTTTGCTCCCGGCTTGCGGCTGCTGTTGGCGCATCCATCACTGATGCCAGCAAGTGATTTTCGAGCGCTCGATGCCGCGCGCTTGAACCAGGTTGATCTGGTCATCACCAGCTACGGGTCGCTGCTGCGTCTGCCCGCCCTGGAGAAGTTGGACTGGCACATCTGCGTGGTGGACGAAGCGCAGGCAATTAAAAATCCGGGCGCGAAACAAACGCGCCAAGTCAAGAAAATCAAGGCGCAATCACGTATCGCGTTGACCGGCACACCGGTGGAAAATCGCTTGTCCGACTTGTGGTCCATTTTTGACTTCACACACCCGGGCCTGCTCGGTTCACCCAAAGTATTTACCGAGTTCAGCAAGCGCCTGGTCAAGACCGGGCACTTTGGGCCTTTGCGTGCGCTGGTGCAGCCCTACATTTTGCGCCGCATGAAGACGGACAAGCAAGTCATCACCGATCTGCCGGACAAGACCGAGGTCAAAGCCTGGTGCCACTTGAGCCCGACCCAGGCGGCGCTCTACCAGCGCGCGGTCAACGACCTGACACTCGCCTTGCAAGAAGCCGACGGCATCAAGCGCAGAGGCCTGGTGTTGTCCTACCTGATGCGCTTCAAGCAGATATGCAACCACCCCTCGCAGTGGCTCGGTGATGGTGCCTGGCGCGCCCAGGACAGCGGCAAATTTTCCCGCCTGCGCGAGCTGGCTGAAGTGATCTCGGCCAAGCAGGAAAAGTTGCTGGTGTTCACCCAGTTCCGCGAAACCACCGAGCCGTTGGCGGCCTTTTTGGGAGCCTTGTTTGGCCGCGAGGGCCTGGTGTTGCATGGTGCAACGCCGGTGGCCAAACGGCGCGATCTTGTCAAACGTTTTCAGGAAGACGAACTGACGCCGTTTTTCGTGCTCTCCCTCAAGGCCGGCGGCTCGGGGCTCAACCTGACAGCGGCGTCGCACGTGATTCACTTCGACCGCTGGTGGAACCCGGCCGTGGAGAACCAGGCGACGGATCGCGCCTTTCGTATTGGCCAGCAGCGCAATGTGCTGGTGCACAAATTTGTCTGTCGCGGCACGGTGGAAGACCGCATCGACCAGTTGATCGAATCAAAGCAACAGTTGGTCACGGATGTACTGGAGGGCAGCGCCGAGTTGCTGCTGACCGAGATGGGCGACCGCGAGCTGCTTGATCTGGTAAAACTCGACATTCACAGTGCCCAAGAAACCTGAAGTTGAAGGAGAAGCGGGATGGGATATTACGGAGATGCATGGAAGCCCTATGTTTCCGTGGCCGAACGCGCTCGCAAGGCCGAAAAAGCCGCCGCCAAGCAGGTGAAAGGCGGTGCCAGGCTGGCGCCAGTGCTGGCCTACCGTGGTGCCGTTGCCAAGACCGTGTGGGGCAAGGCCTGGTGTGACAATCTGGAGGCTTACAGCGACTACGCCAACCGTCTCCCGCGCGGACGCAGCTATGTGCGCAACGGGTCGGTCATCGACCTTCAGGTAAGCGCCGGCAGCGTCCGCGCCCAGGTGATGGGGTCCAGCCTGTACCAGGTGACGGGCACCGTGACCGCCGTTCCTGCGCAGCGATGGCGGGCGATTTGCAGCGGCTGCGCCGGGTCCATCGACTCGCTGGTGGAACTGTTGCAGGGCAGATTCTCCAAAGCCGTCATGGAGCGTATCTGCCAGCCTGGAACCGGCTTGTTCCCGACACCCAAGGAGATCACATTCAAGTGCAGTTGCCCGGACTGGGCCAGCATGTGCAAACACGTTGCAGCGGTGTTGTACGGTGTCGGTGCACGCCTGGACCAGCAGCCGGAATTGCTTTTTACCTTGCGCCATGTCGAGGCCAAAGACCTGGTGGCGGCGGCGGGCACCGGTCCTCACAAGCCGGGGAAAAGTGCCAAGGCCGCAAAGGTGCTGGAAGATGCGTCACTGGCCGATGTTTTCGGCATCGAGATGGCGGAAGAAACCCCTGCGGTCAAGCCACTTGCGCAGCGCAAGCCGGCCTTGGCCGTCAAGGCAGCGGCCAAAAAGGTGCCAGCAAAAAAGGTGCCGGGTAAAAAGCTTGCTGGCGCAGCTGTGTTGACGAAGAAAGTGCCAGCCAAAAAGGCCGCGAGCGACAAGGCCGCTAAAGCCGCCAAAATCGTCAGGGTCTCGAAGTCGCCCATGGCGAATGTGCCACCGAAAAAGCCCGTCAAGACCGGCTCCGCCGTACAACCCAAGGTGCCCTCGTCGAAAAAGACAGCTAGTGGGAAAAGTCGCTAGCTTGGTGCTGCGCCGAGGGCAGACATGCGGATCTGACGTGGCAACCCAATGGCGTTTGCGACCGGGTACTGCCACTCTGCTCAGCACACCAGCGAGGCCACTGCCTGCTCCACATGCCCAAAGGCAATGCGCTCCTGTTCCAGCCGCACGTGTGTATCCCCCAACCGCCGCCAGCGCAGATCGTCATAGAGCTGGCGCTCGTTTTCGTCGAGCCGCTGCAGATCACGCTGTAGTGGCTGCGGCTCCGTTGTCCACTGCGCCTGGTGCGCGAACAAAGTGTCGCGGTCCATCAGAAGAGCCAGCGCGTGCGGGAAACGCGCACGCAACTGGTCCAGGATCGCGAAGCCGTGGGTGTCGATGTCACCCCAGTAAACCACGCTGCACCGATGCAACCATGCGGCCTGCGCCAGGGCTTCGAATCCATATCCGGCGCCAAACACCACCAGGCTGTCGGCACATGGCGGAAAGGCGAGAAAGTTGATTTCGTTTTCTGTGATGAACACGCGCTGTGGCGCCGGCTGCAGTCGGGCGAAGGCTTGCGCCGACAGCGTGAAATCCGCGTCTGTGCCAGGCACCCAGGCAACGTGGCGTGGGTCGAGGAAACGCAGCCGAACACGCGCCGGTTTGTCTCGAAAGCCGTAGCGGCTGGCGAACTTGTTCGCTCCGCGCGACCCGCCATCGATGGCCTGCGCAGGCAGCGCCAAGTCGAGCAGTTCGGCCAGTACCCCGCGCTGCGCTTCGATGAACTTGCTGTGGATGCCGGGCAGGTCCACCTGGCGCAGGTAAATGCCCGGTCGCGGGTGCGCTTGCAGCCAGCCAACGAAGTGCAGCAGCCGTTGCCAGTCGCCGGCCAGCTCCAGGGCCCGCCGCGGCTGGTGTTGCAGCCAGGGCACGAGCGCCGGCTGCTCGTCTTGCGTGCGCGTCAACAGGGCCTGGAACGTGCGTGCGTCGCGCACCCGTCCGATCCAACGCAGCGCGGCGTCGAGCGTGTCGACCCAAGCCTCGCCGGGTAGGCTGTTCTGGCCGATGACGCGGTGCCGCACGTCCCGCAGCACCAAGCGGTAAGCACCGGCGTTGCTGCCTTGCTGCAATTCGGCGACCCAGGCGCGCACCGCATCGAAGCGGTCGGACAGCGCGCTCGAAGAAGGTACGCGCAGTTTCAGTTGCAGCGGGAACGCCGCGTCGAGCAAGGCGTCGCGCTCCCACAAGCGCAGCACCTGCGCCTTCAGATCGGCCGGTGTCGTCCAGTCGCTCACCGGAGCGCCTTCGGGCGGCCGCGCGGCGGTCATTCGGAAACCTTCGTGCTACGCACTGCGGTACGAGCGCCTTCGGGCGGCCGCGCGGCGGTCATTCGGA
>JAYVRP010000277.1:0-2200 GCA_043776215.1 Rhodoferax sp.
CTTGTAGGCCTTGACCCCGTCGCGGCCAAAAGCGTAGTCCTGCGCCAGGGTGGCGATATTCACGCCGGCCTGGTCCTGCGCCACGGCATTCGAGATCGCATCCTGCGAGCTGTTGCGCCCGGTGCGGAAGATGTACTTGTTCCACTTGTCGCCGGTGATCGAATCGGCCACGGCCGGCTCCACCAGCAGGATCTTCTTGTACTCTTCAGCCACCGGCAACATGGCCAGCGCCACGCCCGATGAGGACGGGCCGACGGCCAGGTCCGCCTTGTCGTCGGAATAAGCCGCAGCCAGCAGCGACTTGCCGAGGTCAGGCTTGCCCTGGTCGTCACGCTCGATGACCACCAGTTTCTTGCCGGCCACCATCATGGTGCCACCGGTGGCGTAATCGAGGCCCATCATGAAGCCGACAGCCGTCTGCTTGCCATAGGCTTCGAGCGGACCGGTCTTGCTGAAGATGTGGGCGATACGGATTTCTTTGGATTGCGCAAGCACGCCCAAGGACGTGAAGGCGGCGACCGCAAGGGTGGCGAGCGCGACCAGGGTGCGACGGTGCATGGATGTCTCCTGAAATAGGGTGAAAAATCTGCACAAGCACCGCACTTAACGTGCCGGATTGCAAACCTTTGATATCAAACGCTATTTTTCGAGTTCAAGTGAAAAATGCCTGAAATTAATACAAATAGTTTGTATAGCTATTGAGCATTTGTCTATTTTTAAGACAAATGGGTGATACGTGAATACAAGGTCGCACGTGATATGCCCAGCAACCGGGCAGCCGCGAACTTGTTGCCACCGGTGGCTGCCAGCGCCGCCGCAATCGCCTGGCGCTCAAGCTGAGCGACCTGCTCTGCAAGTGGGCGTACCGGCAACTGCGCCTGAGTTTGGCTCAAGCCCAGCGCAGGCGGTGTCGGCGCCAATCGCATGGCCGGCGCGATGTGTTCGATCCCCGCCTCCCGCAGCAGTTGCTCCAGCGCCGGGGCGTCAATGCGTTGCGCATCGCTGCGCATGGCGGTCTGCTCGAGCACGTTGCGCAACTCGCGGATGTTCCCGCGCCAGCTCTGGGCGCACAACACGTCCAGCGCCTCCGCCGTGATCTCGGGCAACGGCATGCCGTTGCGCAAGGCCACGTCATCCCCCAGTGCCTCGACCAGCGACGGAATGTCGCTGCGGCGCTCGCGCAGCGGCGGCACACGGATCGGCAACACGTTCAGGCGGTAATACAGGTCCTCGCGAAAGCGCCCTTCGCGCATCCAGGCCGTGAGGTCGCGCGAGGTGGCGGCGATCACGCGGGCATCGAACGGTACGACCTTGTTGGAGCCCAGGGGCTCGATCTCGCCTTCCTGCAACGCGCGCAGCAACTTGGCCTGCAGGCCCAGCGGCATGTCGCCGATCTCGTCCAGGAACAGGGTGCCGCCGTCAGCCAGCTTGAACTTGCCATCGCGACCCTTGCGTTCCGCGCCAGTGTAGGCACCGGGCGCCACTCCGAAAAATTCGGCCTCCAGCAGGGTGTCCGGCACCGCGGCGATATTGACGCTCACCAGGGGGCCCGCAGCGCGCGCAGAAGCTGCATGGATGGCGTGCGCCAGCAATTCCTTGCCGGTACCGGTTTCACCCAGCAGCAGCACCGGGCTGCCCGACTGCGCAGCGCGTCGCGCCTGCCGCTTGACCTCGACCGCCGCCGGACTGGTGCCAATGAAACTGGCGAAGGTGTATTTGGAGGGCCGTGCGCCGGCGCTGCGACTCCCCCCGAGCCGCAGGCGTTGCGTAGCCAGCTCGCGCCGTGCGTCATCGAGGTCGCGCTGCATCAGGGCGAACTTGCTGATGAGCGGCGCCAGGGTGGTCTCGGGGTGATCAAACAATACGATGCCGATGGCACCGATCACCGCGCCGGTGGCCTCGTCGCGCAAAGGAATCCGGCTCACCACGAAGGTGCCGGCACGGTTGGTCAGCAGGTCGATCAGGTAGGGCTCGCCGGTCTCCAGCACGCGGCGCATCTGGGTATTGGGGATCACGTCTTCCACCATGTGGCCCACGAACTGGTCCACCGAAGTGAAACCCAGTGCCGGCAGGAAGCGCTGGTAACCCTCGTTGACCCACACGATGCGTCCGCTGCGATCCACCAGGAACATGCCCTGGCTGATGCTGGAGAACAGGTGGAACATGGAGCGCGCCGCCAACTCCAGAATGCCTTGCGCGT
>JAYVRP010000278.1:0-7123 GCA_043776215.1 Rhodoferax sp.
CCAGGCCTGTATTTCATTGGTGAAGTTGTCGACGTCACCGGCTGGCTGGGCGGCTACAACTTCCAGTGGGCCTGGGCCAGCGCCTATGCGTGCGCTCAAGGCTTGGCCGCCAAGTTATTGCCCTGCGCCGCAAACACCCTATAATCCAAGGCTTTGCTGGCAAAACCCGCTGCCACACCACAAAAGCGGGGAGTGACATCGTTTTTAGCCCGGGTGCTCGATCTCGCCTTGGCGCATTATCAGAAAAATCTTCAGCCAATGACCACCATCCGTGTAAAAGAAAACGAACCGTTCGACGTAGCTTTGCGCCGCTTCAAGCGCACTATCGAAAAATTGGGCCTTTTGACCGACTTGCGTGCGCGCGAGTTTTACGAGAAGCCCACAGCCGAACGTAAGCGCAAAAAGGCTGCCGCGGTCAAGCGGAACTACAAGCGCATCCGTTCCATGCAGTTGCCCAAGAAGCTGTATTGACTGCACCCTCCGGGCATACTGCCCGGCCATCGATTCATGAACCCGCCCCGGTCACCCGAGCGCGGGTTTTTTCCATTTTGCAAGCACATTGACGCTTCGCAGACACCAGTTTGCACCGGATCTTTGTATAGAACAGGAGTACATGATGACACTCAAGGACCAGGTCACCGAAGATATGAAAACCGCCATGCGGGCGAAAGACAGTGTGAGGCTGGGCGCAATTCGCCTCCTTTTAGCCGCCTGCAAGCAGAAAGAGGTCGACGAACGCGTAGTGCTCGACGATGTCGCCGTGTTGTCCATCATCGACAAGCTGGTCAAGCAACGCAAGGACTCGATCGCTGCCTTCACGACGGCACGGCGCCAGGACCTTGTCGACAAGGAGTGCGCAGAGCTCATGGTGCTGGAGAGCTACTTGCCGCAACGCATGGGCACTGCGGAGGTTCAGGCGGAGGTGTCGGCCATCGTGGCAGCACTTTCAGCCGAACTCCAGCGCAAGGCTATCGCATCGGACATGGGCAAAGTAATGGGCCTGGCCAAGGCGCGACTTGCAGGCAAGGCTGACATGGGCCAGGTGTCTGCTGCGGTCAAAGCGGCGCTGGCCGAATAAGGCCAACGTCGTGGCCAGTCGTGCCGCCGCTATGGCACCCTGACTTTCGCCGTCACTGTGGCGGCCAGCGCTTTTGCCGGGTTGGTGTTGTCCAGCAGGTCGAGTTTGAACAGGTACTCACCGGCTGGCGGCGCGAGCCATACCTCGGTCTGCCCATTGACAAAATCCATCGTGACATCGGGCCCCTTGGCGAGCGGCACGGCGGTCAATCTGAAATGGCCGGTGTCCTGCTGCTTCTGCAAGAGGTGACCCACGTTCAAGGCGGACGCATGAAACTGTACCCGAAACGGCGTCTTCACCACGTCGGAGGGAAGACCCAGACTGATGCCTTTGGTGACCAGCGCCGCCGGGTCGATCGCGTTCTTCCTGGTCACCGTCACCGACACAGGTTTGCTGTAAATGAAATGGGGCAAATGCTGGTGATCCGCCAGCAACAAGCGCATTGAGTAGGTCCCAGGCGCAAGATTGAGCACAGTCTCCATTTGTCCTTTTCCGAAGTGTACGTACTGGTCGTTGAAAGGAAGCGGCTTCTTGAAGTCCAGTGGCAACTCGCGGTTGATCAGCAAATGGTGATGGCCGGACCTCCCACCCACGGGAGCGGAAATGGGTGCCAGTCCCCATCCACCTGTGAGCCCAAACCGCACCACAAACGGTGATTCGACTTTGTCGTTGTCAGTCAGGTTGACAAAATAGGCCTCGGCAGCGGCTTGGGGCCCGGGGGCCTGCCACGCGTGGACCACTGACGGCGATGGTGCGAGCAAGGGGGTCACATTCTGCGCCCGCGACGACACCGCAGCTGTCAACGACAAACCTGCGCACATGCCGAGCGCGGCAATGCTGCGCAGCGATCCTTGGGAGGGGCCAGGGGAAATCTCAATTCGCACGTCTACTCTCCGGGATATCCGCGTGTCGCGGTTATTCTTGTCTCCCCTTGACCTTCACAGCAGGTACCGAGAGTCAGCTACCTGCAACCTTCATCTTGCCTACCACCACCGAGCCCACCGTTTTGGCGCCGTAGTTGTAGGCATCCGACCCAATCGCCTCGATGTCCTTGAGCATGTTCTTCATGTTTCCGGCAATCGTGATCTCCTGCACGGGATAGGCGATTTGTCCATTTTCGACCCAGAAACCACTGGCCCCGCGAGAGTAATCGCCAGTCACATAGTTCACGCCCTGCCCCATCAACTCCGTGACGAGCAGGCCTCGGCCCATCACGCGGATCATGGCGTCCAGGTCATCACCAGCACGGGTAAGGCGCGAACTCAGGACGAGGTTGTGTGAACCACCTGCGTTTCCTGTCGTGCGCATGGCGAGTTTGCGGGCGGTGTAACTGCTGAGAAAATACCCCAGCACCCGTCCAGCTTCCACGACCTGTCGTGGCGCCACGCGAACACCTTCATCGTCAAACGGCGCACTGCCCTTGCCGCGTTTGACAAAGGGATCCTCGGCCAAGTCGACGTGCTTGGGCAAGACCCGTTTGCCCAGCGAATTCATGAGAAACGAGCTCTGCCGATAAAGCGCTCCGCCGCTGATTGCCTGCACCAGCGACCCGAGCAGCCCGGCTGCCAGCGGTGACTCGAACAAAACCGGGCACTGACGGGTCGAAATCTTGCGCGCGCCGAGGCGGCTCAAAGCGCGCTCGGCTGCATAACGCCCAACGCGCTGCGGGCTCGCCATGTCGTTGGCGCTCAACATCGAGCTATACCACGCGTCGCGCTGCATCGCATCGCCGGCACCTGCAATGGGCGACACCGAGATGGAATGGCGTGAGCTGGCGTATCCACCGCGAAACCCGTGGGTATGGGCACTGAAGAAATGCGACTGCTGTGCCGACACGCCCGCACCTTCGCTGTTTTGGATCCGCGGATCGGTGGCGAACGCCGCGTCTTCGCACTGCAAAGCCAGCTGGGCGGCCTGCTCGCTCGTGACATCCCAGGGATGGAAGAGGTCCAGTCCGGAATCAGAGTCCGCGCTGCCCGCAATGTCGGCCTGGTCTGGCAAGCCAGCCATCGGATCTTCCGCGGTGAAGCGCGCAATGTCGTAGGCCGCCATCACCGTCTGCTCCACCGCTTGTTGCGAAAAGTCCGACGTACTGGCATTGCCCCGGCGCTGGCCCACATAAACCGTGACAGACAGGCCCTTGTCGCGGTTGCGCTCGACGTTTTCCAACTCACCCTTGCGCACAGATACGCTCAGGCCGCACCCTTCTGACGCTTCGGCTGCGGCGTCGGTGGCGCCGACTGTGGCGGCGTGGCGCAGGGCCATGTCCACGAGGTCCTCGAAAAAGGGACGGCTGTAGCTGAAGCCACTGTCGGCGCGGGTCTTGTTTGTTTTCATTGAGGTCGCTTCTGGTCGGGGGATATGATACTTGGCTGCATGACACGCAAACTCAAAAAAGGCTATTTCGTATCTGGACAGTTTGTTGCCGAAGGCAGCGAGCTCGACCTGGAACTCAAGCGCGAGCTCAAAGGTGGCGACGCCCCCAGCCGCACCGAACTCAAGCGCGAAAGCACGGAATTGCAGAAACTCGGCACCGGACTCCTGGTGCTACATGGCGATGTACTGGAGCGGCTCGCGCTACCAGACAAGTTGCACGATGCGTTGAACGACGCCAAACGTATCACCAATTTCGAAGGCAAACGTCGGCAGATGCAGTTTGTCGGCAAATTGATGCGCCAGCTCGATGATCCCGAACTGGAGCGCGTGCGCGCGGCGCTTGCGGAACAACACAGCGGCTCAGCGAGTGCAGCGCTGGCTCTGCACCTGGTCGAGCAGTGGCGCGACCGCCTGATCGTTGACGAAGCGGCATTCGCAGTATGGATCACGCAGTTTCCGGCAACAGACGGGCAGCAACTGCGCGCCTTGATTCGCCAGGCACGCAAGGACGCCCAACCCTCCAGGGCGGGCGAGACACCCCGCCACGGCAAGGCCTACCGCGAGTTGTTCCAGATGGTGCGGGAACAAATGACACGCATCCCCGACAACGACGAAACTGGTTCGCATGCAAGCCACGACTCACTCACTTGACACCGTACGCATTGGCATCGTTTCTGTCAGCGATCGCGCCTCGACCGGCGTCTACGAAGACAAAGGCCTGCCAGCCCTGAAAAACTGGCTGGTTCGTGCGATGCAAAATCCGCTGCACTTTGAGCAGCGACTGATTCCCGACGAGCAGTCGCTGATCAGCTCCACACTGGTCGAACTGGTGGACGCCGGTTGCTCGCTGGTGCTGACCACGGGCGGCACTGGTCCTGCCTTGCGCGACGTCACGCCCGAGGCCACACTTGCCGTGGCACACAAGGAAATGCCCGGTTTTGGTGAGCAGATGCGTCAGATCAGCTTGAGGTTCGTCCCCACGGCCATCCTGTCACGGCAGGTCGCCGTAGTGCGCGCCAAGAGCCTGATCATCAATCTGCCCGGTCAACCGAAGGCGATTGCCGAGACGCTTGAAGGGGTCCGTGGTCCGGGTGGGGAGTCGCTGGTGCCGGGCATCTTTGCAGCGGTGCCGTACTGTGTCGACCTGATCGGCGGCCCTTACATCGAGACCGTCGACGCCGTATGCACGGCTTTCCGACCCAAATCGGCACAGCGCCCGGCCAGACCCAGCTGATACCGCTACCGATCCACCAACTGCGTGAGTTTGTCGGCCTCGAAATGCTCGTCCCGCGCCGCATCCGGCGGTACGCAGCTGCCGGCAGACGGACGCTCCTCGGACAAAGTGGCCACGGCTTGCCACAACAGCGCAATCTGGTGTTCCTGTGACGACGCGTTGTCGATCAGCCCGCGCATCGCGAGGCTGAGCGGATCGTCCTCCTGGGTAACTCCATAGGCAGAAAACTTGCGCTCGGGAGTGGCGTCGGCGCTCGCCCCTTCCTTGGACGCGATGATGCGCGCCGGGATGCCCACCGCCGTGGCGCCTGCCGGGACTGGTTTGATAACCACGGCATTGCTGCCGATCTTGGCACCATCACCCACAACGAAACCACCCAGCACCTTGGCACCCGCGCTGACGACCACGTCCTTGCCGAGTGTCGGATGGCGCTTGGCTCCCTTGTAGAGCGACGTGCCACCCAGAGTGACACCCTGGTAAATCGTGCAACCGTCGCCGATCTCGGCCGTTTCGCCAACCACCACGCCCATGGCATGGTCGAAGAACACACGTTCACCGATTCGCGCACCGGGGTGAATCTCAATGCCCGTCAACCAGCGCGCAATGTGCGACACGAACCGGCCTGACCATTTGAAACCGTGGACCCACAACCAGTGCGCGCGGCGGTGCAGAACAACGGCGTGCAGCCCCGGGTAACAGGTCAGCACCTCCCAGGTGCTGCGTGCAGCCGGGTCACGGTCGAGGATGCATTGAACATCGGAGCGAAGGCGCGAAAACATGGTTCAAGTTTAGCCCTTTGGCCGCCCGGCTGCCTGCAACATGGCCTTGGCGACACCTCTGAGAATATGGACTTCGTCCTGGCTCACCGCCGCACGGTTGACCAGCTGGTTCAGGCGTGGCATCAGTTTCCGCGGGGCCTGGGGATCGAGGTAGGCGATGGCGGTCAGGGCAAGTTCCCAGTGCTGCAACAGCCCGGCTACCTGCCGCGCGTCGGCTGCGGGAGATGGACTGGTGGCCGGCTGCACTTCGAACCCTCCAAGGGCCTGGCGCCACTCGTACGCGATCACCTGCAAGGCGGCCCCGAGATTGAGCGAACCGAACGCGGGGTTGGACGGGATACTCAGTGCTACATGGCACCGGTACACGTCCTCGTTGCGCATGCCGAATCGCTCGGACCCGAACAGGAAGGCGACCCCGGCCGGAGGCTCGATGCGTTGGGCCCACTGCGCAAAACAGGAACGCGGACTCCACGTGGGTGGCCCAAAGTCGCGCGGCGTCATCGCCGTGGCGCACAGGGTGTCCATGCCGTCGAGCGCTTCATCCAGGGTTTCCACGATACGCGCCCGGTCGAGGACGTCCAGCGCACCGCTGGCCCGCTGGATGGTCTCTTCGCGCCGCAACACATTGGCCCAGCGCGGTGCGACCAACACCATGTCGTCAAAACCCATCACCTTCATGGCACGGGCAGCGGCACCCACATTGCCCGCGTGGCTGGTATTGATCAGGACAAAACGTGTTCGCATGCGCTGGATTGTCTCAGCGACCTCGGTCGGACCAGCAGCGGCGCCAAGCCGCTGCGGCAGGGACGGCGAATCGTGGGAAAATTCGGTCTTTCGGTTGCCATCGCGCGACCGCCTACCGGCTCTTGCCACTTAAAAACCCATGCCGTCTCCCAACCTTCATCCGATGATCAACGTGGCCATCAAGGCTGCGCGTGCCGCAGGCGCCATCATCAACCGCGCCGCGCTCGATGTCGAAGCAGTGCGCATCTCGCAAAAGCAGGTCAATGACTTCGTCACCGAAGTGGACCATGCCAGCGAAAAAGTCATCATCGAGACCTTGCTCACAGCCTATCCAGGGCATGGCATCCATGCCGAAGAGTCGGGCCGCGAACATGGCGCCCAGGACTCCGAATTCGTCTGGATCATTGACCCGTTGGACGGCACTACCAATTTCATCCATGGGTTCCCGGTGTATTGCATCAGCATTGCGCTGGCGGTCAAGGGCAAGATCGAGCAGGCCGTGATCTTCGACCCCAGCCGCAACGATCTGTTCACGGCCACGAAGGGGCGCGGCGCCTTTCTGAATGATCGCCGCCTGCGAGTTTCCAAACGCGTGCGTATGGCGGAGTGCCTGATATCCACCGGCTTTCCGTTTCGCCCAGGCGACAATTTCCAGAACTACCTGGCGATGATGAGTGAGGTCATGCAGCGCACGGCAGGCTTGCGACGTCCAGGCGCAGCAGCGCTCGATCTGGCTTATGTGGCAGCTGGTTTCACGGACGGGTTCTTCGAGACCGGTCTGCAACCCTGGGACGTAGCGGCAGGCTCGCTGCTCGTCACCGAAGCCGGCGGGCTGGTGGGCAATTTCACCGGGGAGTCGGATTTTCTGGAACAACAGGAATGCATGGCCGGCAACCCGCGTGTCTACGGCCA
>JAYVRP010000279.1:0-2198 GCA_043776215.1 Rhodoferax sp.
ATCAAACCATTCAAGCTCGATGAGGTGCGCGAAGCCTTGTCAGCCATCGGTGTGCAGGGCATCACCGTCACCGAGGTCAAGGGATTTGGCCGTCAGAAAGGGCACACCGAGTTGTACCGGGGCGCCGAATACGTGGTCGACTTCCTGCCCAAGGTGAAGGTCGAGGCGGCGGTGGCCGATGACCTGGTGGACCGGGTCATCGAAGCCATCGAATCGGCCGCCCGCACCGGCAAGATCGGTGACGGCAAGGTATTTGTCTACGACCTCGAACAAGTCGTGCGTATCCGCACCGGCGAAACCGGAAAGGAAGCCCTGTGAAAACGTTATTGATCTCTCTCGCCCTGGGGTTCGGGGTGCTGCTTGGCGGAGCTACCGCCATCGCACAGACCCCGGCGGCGGCACCTGCCTCGGCAGCCACCGAAGCCAAGGCAGCCGAGCCGGCTGCGCCCGCTGCCCTCGCCGCTGTGGCCCCCGCCGCTGCTGCGTCGGCTCCGGCCGCCGCAGCGCCGGTGCCGAACAAGGGTGACGTGTCCTGGATGATCGTGGCCACGGCCTTCGTGATCATGATGTCCATCCCCGGCCTGGCGCTGTTCTATGGCGGACTGGTCCGCAGCAAGAACATGTTGTCGGTCCTGATGCAGGTCTTCGTGACCTTCTCGATGATCGTCGTGTTGTGGTGCGTGTATGGCTACAGCCTGGCGTTTACCGAGGGCAACCAGTTCATCGGAGGCCTGGATCGGCTGTTCATGAAAGGTCTGTTCGATCCCGTCAAGGGCGAATTCGCGATGGCGGCGACCTTCAGCAAGGGCGTCGTGATTCCGGAGTTGCTCTTCATGGCGTTCCAGGCCACGTTCGCGGCGATCACCTGTTGCCTGATCGTCGGGGCCTTCGCCGAACGCATCAAGTTCTCGGCGATGCTGCTCTTCATGGCGCTATGGTTCACGTTCAGTTATGCACCCATGGCACACATGGTGTGGTTCTGGATGGGCCCGGACGCCTATGCAAGCAAAGAGGTGGTCGATGGCCTGAACGCCAAGGCCGGCCTGATCTGGCAGTGGGGCGCGCTCGACTTCGCTGGTGGCACTGTGGTGCACATCAATGCCGCCGTGGCGGGCCTGGTGGGCGCTTTCGTGATCGGCAAGCGGGTGGGTTATGGCCGCGAGGCGATGGCGCCGCACAGTCTGACCCTGACGATGGTCGGTGCGTCGCTGCTGTGGGTGGGCTGGTTCGGATTCAATGCAGGCTCGGCACTGGAAGCCAACAACACGGCGGTACTGGCCTTCATGAACACCTTCTCCGCCACTGCCGCCGCGGTATTGGCCTGGTGTCTGGGCGAAGCATTGATGAAGGGCAAGGCCTCCATGCTGGGTGCGGCATCGGGTGCCGTGGCTGGTCTGGTGGCCATCACCCCGGCCTGCGGCAACGTCGGCCTGATGGGCGCCATCATCATCGGATTCGTGGCGGGCTTTGCCTGTCTGTGGGGCGTCAACGGGCTCAAGAAGATGCTGGGCGCGGACGACTCGCTCGACGTGTTCGGTGTGCATGGCGTTGGCGGGATCGTGGGTGCCTTGCTGACTGGCGTGTTCCATGCACAGTCGTTGGGCGGGCCTGGAATGGTTCCCGACTGGACCACGGCCGCCATGGTTACCAACCCTGATGGCATTGGTGCACAGGTCTGGATCCAGCTCAAGGCAGTGCTGCTGACCATCGTCTGGTCTGGTGCGGTGTCCCTGATTGCGTACAAGGTGGTCGATCTGGTGGTCGGCTTGCGTGTCAGCGAGGAAGACGAGCGCGAAGGTCTCGACATCACCTCGCACGGGGAGACAGCCTACAACCGTTGAGATGCGAAAAAGTCGGGTCCCGGTTCGGGCGCCGATTATTCGCAGTGGTTTTCTGTCAGGGTGGTATTCGGTCTGCGCGGGCATCTTGCTCGCGCAGACCGTTTTTTTTGGAGGCGCGGCATGCACAATGCAAGCAAGGAGACGCCAGCACCATGACCCCCATCCTCACGCTTGCCTGTGGCGAGCTGCGTTGCGACATCGTTCCCGAACTCGGGGCCGCCATCGCAGGGTTGTGGGCCCGGGACGTCGCTGTTCTGCGTTCGACGCCGGGTGCCCAGCTGGTGTCCGTGCGCGACGCCGGCAGCTACCCGCTGGTTCCATTTTCCAATCGCATCGCGCACGCCACCCTGAAGTGGA
>JAYVRP010000280.1:0-2197 GCA_043776215.1 Rhodoferax sp.
GCGCGGCACCAGGGCTGCTATTCTCGTCAGGGTGAACTACGCGCAACTCCTGTTCCCCGATTTTTCGCTGATCCTGTGCGGGTTCCTCGTCTGCCGCTATACAGCACTGAACCGCACGGTCTGGTCGCAGGTCGACAGCCTGGTGTATTTCCTGCTTTTTCCAGTCCTGTTGTTCCACTCGATCGTGAAAAGCCCGCTCGACCTGCAGGCAGCCTCGCGCCTGATCACGGCCGGTCTGGCCCTGTGCGCGACCGGCATCAGCCTGTCCTATGCCTTGCCAAAGTTACCCTGGATCGGACGCTACATCGACCGGCGCGAACACGCGGCCAGCGCACAGGTCGCGTTCAGGTTCAACTCCTTCATTGCCCTGGCTCTGGCCGAACGGCTCGAGGGGGCGCCAGGCCTGGTGCTGATTGCCGTCGTGATTGGTGTCTGCGTGCCCCTGCTCAATGTCGGTGCCGTCTGGCCCATGGCGCAGCATGCCCAGCGAGGCATGTTGCGCGAGTTGGTGCGCAACCCGCTGATCATCGGCACGCTCAGCGGCCTGGTGGCAAACCTGCTGGGTTTCGTCCTGCCGCACTGGCTCGAACCGGGCGTCACGCGCATCGGCAACGCATCGCTGGCGTTGGGCCTGATGGCGGCCGGCGCCGGTCTGCAGCTCGGTGCCATGGCGCGCGGCAAGGTGCTGGGCGTGGCGCTGCTCTCGATCCGCCACTTCTGGATGCCGGTGGCGGCCTGGGTCCTGGCCCGCTGGCTGGGCCTGACCGGCAGCCAGAGCACCATTTTGCTCGTGTTCTCCAGTATGCCCACGGCCTCCAGCGCCTACGTGCTCGCGGCTCGCATGGGGTACGACGGCGCCTATGTCGCAGGCCTGGTGACGATGTCCACTTTGCTGGGTATGGTCAGCTTGCCGTTTGCCTTGGGGGCGTTGCGCGGCTTGTGACGAGCGAACACACGCCTGGTCAAGGCACAGCTGCGTAGTGATCGGTGGCTGCAAGCACGCAGCATCCTCATGCAGCGCGTACCATGCTGAACTACCAGCCACGAGCACCCGACCAGTGACCGACCCGACCACGCATACGTTGTTGATCGTCTACCAGTCCCGCACGGGTGGCACGGCGCAGATGGCACAGGCCGCGAGCCGCGGTGCGCGCCGTGCGCCCCGCCTGCGGGTGCGGGTACTGCGGGCGCCGGATGCCACGCCGCAGGATCTGCTGGAGGCAGATGCTTATCTGTTCGCCACGCCGGAGACCCTGGCCTCGATGGCTGGCCTGATGAAGGACTTCTTCGACCGCTGTTACTATGCCGCGCAGGACCGGATCACCGGGCGACCCTATGCCCTGATGGTCTGCGCCGGAAGTGATGGGAGCAGCGCCGTGCGCCAGTTGGAACGCATCGCCACCGGCTGGCGATTACGCAAGGTAGCAGAACCACTGGTCGTGTGCACCCATGCCCAGACAGCGGCTGCGATTCTCGCGCCAAAGGCCCTTGCGCCGGCTGACCTCGTTGCCTGCGAAGAACTGGGCGAGGCATTGGGCAACGGTCTGGTGATGGGAGTTTTCTGATGCGGTTTCGGGCCTGCTGATTCAGGCCTGCGTCACCGCGCACGTCGGACCCGGTCGATGGTGCCGCCCAAACGGAGGCGTGTCAGTGTGTATCACCTGCCAGAGCGATGCGTCTGCGGATACGCGCGGCTTCCGCAGCGTCATGGGCCTGCTCGGCCCCCTGCAATTGCACACCCAGCCACGCCAACAAGGGCCGACGCCAGCCTTGGGCGGAGGCGGTGTCGATGGCCACCGCCACCACGGCTGGGTCGGCGCGGCCGGTTTGCAGCAACACACCTGCTGCCACCAGCCGGGCCAACGGGTCTTCGACCGCCTGAAGAGCGGGGGCTGGCGCCGCGCCAGGCAGGGCCAGCGCGCGGTGCTGCTGCGGCAATAGCGGGGCGTCCTGCGCCTGGGCACGCCCGGCCAGATAGGCGGCATAGGCAAGCTCGGGCGCTGCGGCATCCTGCGCCAGGGCCAGGAACCCGGCGCAGTCTTCCAGCACCAGGCTCGCTACGCGTGTGGCACAGCGTGCGAGCTCAAGACGTGCCATCAGGTCGGCGCGGCCGGTGCCGGCAACCTCACGCCGCGCCTTGGAAACCTCCGCCAATTCCACCCGCGAATCGCCTGTCAGGTAGGCCTGTTGCGCGCGC
>JAYVRP010000281.1:0-2189 GCA_043776215.1 Rhodoferax sp.
GTCGCGCCAAACATCGACACCACCCTGGATCTGGCTCCAGAAGGATCCGGCATCGACGCCGATCATCAAGACCCCGACCACCCAGCCGCCAATGATGCCCATGGCGCTGAAAACCGCGCACAGGATCGGCATCACGATGACACCGGCCCAGAAGCGTGGCGCCAGGATGCGTTGAACCGGGTCGACGGCCATCATCTCCAGCACGCTGATTTGTTCGCCCGCCTTCATCAATCCAATTTCTGCCGTCAGGGATGTACCGGCCCTGCCGGCGAACAGCAACGCCGTGACCACCGGGCCCAGTTCCCGGACCAGGGTCAACGTGACGAGCAATCCGAGCGCCTCGGATGAACCATACCGTTGAAGCGTGTAGTAGCCCTGCAATCCAAATACAAATCCGACGAAAAGACCGGAGACCGCGATGATGGCAAGCGAATAATTTCCCAGGAAGTGGACCTGGTCGCGCACCAGGCCAAAGCGCCGGAACGTCGGACCCGCCATGGCCAACAAACGGGCAAAAAGGCGGGCACCATGGCCCAGGTTTGCAAGCCTGGTCCGGACGGCGAGGCCGACGTCAGCAGGACGGTACCAGCTCACGAGGATCTCCCTGCTGCTCGCGGAATGGTCATGTGCACGCTTGCGCTGAAGTCATCGTCGATCGATGGCCCTGGGTAATGAAAATGCACCGGACCATCCGCTTCTGCGTTGACATATTGCGCCACCATCGGGTCCTTGCTCTGGCGCACGTGCTCGGGGGTGCCTTGGGTTGCGACTTTGCCATTGGCGAGGATCACCACGTGATCGGCAATGGCAAAGGTTTGCTCCAGTTCATGGGAGACAAAGATACTGGTCAGCCCCATGGAGTCGTTGAGGTGGCGGATCAGACGGGCAGCTGTCCCCAGTGAAATGGGATCCAGTCCGGAGAACGGTTCGTCGTACATCACCAGCTCCGGGTCCAACGCAATGGCACGTGCCAGTGCCACGCGCCGCGCCATTCCACCCGAGACTTCGCCTGGCATCAGGTTGCGGGCACTGCGCAGGCCGACGGCATTGAGTTTCATCAGGACGACATCCCGGATCAGGGCTTCTGGCAGCGTGGTGTGCTCACGCAGGGGGAACGCAACATTGTCGAACACGTTCTGATCGGCAAACAGGGCGCCAAACTGGAACAACATGCCCATGCGCCTGCGGGCTGCATACAGTGCCACCGAATCCATGGCACCGACATCCTCAAAGCCGTCAACCCCATAAAGACGCACTTCACCTTGCTGTGCCCGGTTCTGCCCACCAATCAGTCGAAGGATGGTCGTCTTGCCGCCGCCCGACGCTCCCATCAGGGCCGTGACCTTGCCTCTCGGTATGGACAGCGAGACATTGTCCAGAATGACGCGCTCGCTGTAACCAAAGCTGAGATTGCGCAGTTCTACGAGGGGTGGCGACAAGGGTTCGGACATGGAAAAAACAAACGCCGGACAATGCCCGGCTTTTGCATGATACGAGATTATTTTCCGTCTCCGGGGCGACCCGCCGGCCAGCGGGCCTTGGGCGCACGGACCGTCTACCTTGGGAGATCGCTGAATCCCATCAGGAACTCGTCCACAGACCGGGCCGCCTGGCGACCTTCGCGAATCGCCCACACCACCAGGCTCTGGCCGCGACGCATATCTCCGGCGGCAAACACCTTGGGCTGGTTGGTATGGTAGCCATCGGTGAACTCGGTGCTGGCCTTGGCATTGCCACGGATATCCCTGGCAACACCAAAAGCATCCAGCACCGACGCCACTGGCGAAACAAAACCCATGGCGAGCAACACCATGTCCGCTTTCAGGGTCTGCTCCGATCCTGGCTGCTCGACCATCTTGCCGTCCTTCCACTCGACACGCACGGTCTGCAAGCCGGTGATGTGGCCCTTCTCGCCGATGAATGCCTTGGTGGATATCGCGAATTCACGCTCACAACCTTCTTCATGGCTGGAGCTTGTACGCAGCTTGATCGGCCAGTAGGGCCAAGTCAGGGGACGGTTTTCTTCGACTGGAGGCTGCGGCATGACTTCGAACTGCGTGACGCTGGCAGCGCCATGGCGATTGCTGGTACCGACACAGTCGCTACCGGTATCGCCGCCGCCAATCACAATCACATGTTTGCCGTCGGCCCGCAACTGCCCCCCAACCTTGTCTCCGGCATTGACCTTG
>JAYVRP010000282.1:0-7083 GCA_043776215.1 Rhodoferax sp.
GCCCGTGCGACGAATAGTGGATGAATGCCCAATGCGTAGCTGTCATTGCCCGCGTGGGCCAACACCCGTACCTTGTCAAAATTGGCGCACTCGACCGCGGGCAACACACAATGCGCCACACCGCGCGATGCTGCACGGGCGCGAACCGCAGCCCGGTCTGCCGCAAATTCCGGCGCATCGAGGTGGCAATGGGTGTCGATCCACATGGTCATTCAGGGAAAACCCTCAGTGTGGGCGCGCGCATTTGACGCTAGATTGCCATGCGCATGGCAAGTTTGTCATGAGCTTGTCACCCGTCGGCAGTACCATCCACGGGTGCAGCCCCAGGGCCTGCCACTCCATTTTCCACCAACCCCTAGGAATCTCCATGAAAACAAAAATGACTCTTGTTGCCGCAGCGCTGGCAATCGGCTTGGCTGGTACCGCCATGGCCCAGGAAAAGACCCTGCGCCTGTTGACGTGGGCCGATTACGTGCCCGCTGACGTGCAGGCGCAGTTCGAGAAGGAGTCCGGCTACAAGGTCGAGATCACCTTGTCCAACAACGAGGAAATGATTTCCAAGTTGCGCGCCACCGGCGGCGCTGGTTTTGACCTGGCCCAGCCCTCGCAGGACCGCATCACCGGGCCGCAGAAGGAATTCGGCATTTACAAACCGTTCGACCTGAGCAAGCTCAAGACCGGGCAGTTCATACCTTCCATGCTGGCTGCCACCAAGAAGAACACCACGCTCGATGGCAAGGTCTACGGCCTGCCCCACATCTGGGGCACCGAGGGCCTGGTGGTCAACACCAAGCTGACCAAGATGAACGACTACCGTGACCTGTGCCGTGCGGACGTAAAGGGCAAGGTCTCGATGCGTCTGAAGCGTCCCACGCTGATCTCCTTCGCGTTCGCCATGGGCAAAGACCCGTTTGCGCTATACAACAATCCCAAGGCCTACACCGCCTTGATGGAGGAAGTGGGCAAGCAGCTCATTGCCTGCAAACCCAACGTCAAGTTCTACTGGGACAACAAGGACCAGTTGCTCAACGGCATGCGCACTAGCGAAATCGTGGCGGCGCAGATGTGGGACACCGGCGGCTGGAAGCTCAACGGCGAAATTGCCGACATCCAGTACATCGCACCCAAGTCCGGTGCCACCGGGTGGATCGACACCTTTGCCATGCCCGCCAAGGGCAAGAACGATGCAGCGGCCTACGCCTGGATCGACTTCAACATGCGTCCTGAAATCGCCGCCAAGGTGGCCGCCGCGGCGGGCAATTTCACCGCGTCCAAGGGAGCGGATGATCTGACCACCGGCAAGCTCAAGGAGCAGTTCAAGGCCAGCTTCCCCGAAGCCGCGCTCAAGAACATCAAGTGGTACCCCGCCGTACCTGCCGGTCTGGAAGAAATCGAAGGTCGCATTCTGGACCGCGTCAAAGCCGCAAACTGATTGGTCTGTGCAGGCCGGCGACCTCCACGCGCTCGCAAGGGCCGCGGAGGTCTTCGCGTTTTCGGCTGGCCTATCGTATTCAATGCATCTCACGGGGAAAGTCGTGACCGACCAAGACAAATACACCGGCCGCGTCGAGCGCATGATCCAGCGCTGGGCGGGAAGGCGCATCACCGTCAATCGCAAGAACACCGATGAAGGCCAAATTCTGCGGCACACTCCACCGGCGCCGGGAGAAATGGATGCGGAGCAGGGCGTCTACATCGAACCCCCCAAAGCTCTACCCATCTTGGCCGAATGCGATGTGCTGGTGGTTGGCGCAGGGCCGGCCGGGTTGTCGGCTGCGCTGGCAGCGCGTCGGGCTGGTGCCGATGTGGTTCTGTTGGAGCGCTTTGGTTGCTTTGGCGGTGTGATCACCACCGTGGGCATGGAGACCTTGGCGTGGTACCGCTACGAAGGCACGGTCGAATCTGAGGGCATCGGGGTCGAAATGGAGCGCCGCGCGGCCGCCATGGGTGGCGCCATCAAATGGCCGTACAACGACAGCGAGTGCCTGGACGCCGATTTCTTCAAGGTGGTGGCCGACCATCTGGTGCGTGAGTCGGGCATCCGGCCGATCCTGCACTGTCTTGCCGTGGAGGTGATCTTCGATGGCGACAGCAACCGCCTTAGGGGCATCGTTACCGAGAGCAAGTCCGGGCGCCAGGTGGTGCTGGCCAAACGGGTCATCGATTGCACTGGCGACGCCGACATTGCCCACCTCGCGGGCGCGAGCTACCGCAAGACACCGAAAGACAAGATGCTGGGCATGACAACGGTGTTCAATGCCTCCGGAGTCGACAAGAAACGATTCCTGCAATACACCGAAGATCACCCCGCAACCTACGCCGACTGGAGCCGCACCTGGGACCAGGAAACCACGGGCAAGGAGGACTTGCTGCGCAGCCCGTATCTGGACAAGGAGTTCGAGCAGGCGCGGGAAATGGGTGTGATCCCTGCCGAAACGACCAATCTGGGGGGCTCCTGGTCCGCATTGACCGAGGCCGGTGAAGCCACCAATCTGAACCTGGCCCACCTGCAGGGATACGATCCCACCGATGTGATGGACCTGACCGCTGCCGAGATGCAGGGTCGCCAGGAAGCGCTGTACGCCCTCACGGCATTGAAGAGCGTGGTGCCGGGGTTCGAGCGGGCCAAGCTGCGAAACTTCGGCATGACGCTGGGCGTACGCGACTCGCGCAAGATCATCGGACGCTACAACCTGACCAGCGAGGACGTACGCAACCAGGCCAGGTTTGCGGACTCCATCGGCATATTCCCGGAGTTCATCGACGGCTACAACGTGCTGATCCTGCCCAGCACCGGGCGCTACTTCGAAGTGCCGTATGGCTGCATGGTTCCATTGGAAGTGGACAACCTGCTGGTGGCCGGGCGCTGTGTGGCAGGCGACATGGTGTCGCATGCGGCCATGCGCAACATGATGGCCTGCACCGTGACCGGGCAGGGTGCTGGCGTCGCAGCGGCAGTGTCGCTGCAACAGGGCGTGACCACGGCAGCCGTGAATCTGGCTACCGTGCAGCGAGAACTGCAAAAGCAGGGTGTCAGGCTGCACTGAGATGACCGTCAACGCAACCTCCGATCTGCAGGCCACCGGAGTCAGCAAGTACTTTGGCGCGTTCACCGCGGTGGCCGACCTGTCGTTCAGCGTAAAGCCTGGCAGCTTCTTCTCGATACTCGGCCCCTCCGGCTGCGGCAAGACCACCTTGCTGCGAATGATCGCCGGCTTCCAGCTGCCCGACAGTGGTGACATCCTGATCAGGGGCAAGTCCATGAGCGGCGTCCTGCCCAACAGGCGTCCGGTGAACATGGTGTTTCAGCACCTGGCCTTGTTTCCCATGATGTCGGTGGGGGAGAACGTGGGGTATGGCCTGGCACGCCGGGGCGTGGGTGCCGCCGACATCAAGCGCCGTGTCGGTGAAATGCTGGAGCGCGTCAGCCTGGATGGAGCGCAGGACAAGCGGATCGACCAGCTCTCCGGCGGTCAGAAGCAGCGCGTGGCCATTGCCCGCAGTCTGGTGCTGGAGCCTACCTTGCTGCTACTCGATGAACCCCTGGGGGCGCTGGACCTGAAGCTGCGTGAACACATGAAGGTGGAACTCAAGCAATTGCAGGCCGCGTTCGGAACCACCTTCGTTTACATCACCCACGACCAATCAGAGGCATTGGTCATGTCCGACCATGTTGCAGTGATGAACCAGGGACGGTTTGAACAACTGGGTACGCCACAAGAACTGTATTACCAGCCGCAGACGCCTTTTGTGGCGGGCTTCGTCGGGGCCAACAACCGCGTGCAGGGGCATGCCGTTTCCGTGGACAACGGGGTGGTCACCTTGCGTGGTGGCAATGGCCTCGCACTGAGTGCCCTGGCCAGTGGCGCGGTGCGTACGGGGGACGCGGTGCAGGCGTTTGTGCGGCCGGAGGTGGCGAGCCTGTCGCGCGAGCCTTCCGTCTTTGAAAGCCAAGGCCTGCCGCACTTTGCGGGCCGGGTGGACAGCATCCTGTTCGACGGAGCCAACTCGGCCGTGTTGTTGCGCGAGCACGTCAGCAACTTCGAGTTCCGAATCGCCTTGCCGCAGACCGGCCAGTTTTCTGATCTGCGCGTGGGCGAATCCGTGGCGTTCGGCTTTGATCCGCGGCGCGCGGTGTGTTTTGCTTCAGCGGCAGCAGCCGATGCAGCCTGATCCGCACGGCGGCGCGCGAACTCAGGCGCGCCTGGCATTGGCGCTACTGCTTGCGCCGGCGGGCATCTGGCTCTTGCTGGTGCTTGTCCTGCCGCACCTGGAACTGGGCATCCTGTCAATGCGCGTGCGTGTGGCACCGCGTGAATATGACCCCAGTCTGGCGCAGTTCGCCACGTTTTTCGAAGAGCCGCTGTACTGGCACACCTTTCTCCGCACGGCCACCATGTCCGTTTTCTCCACTGCGCTCACGCTGCTGGTGGCGTTTCCCATCGCATGGACCATTGCCAAGATCGCCCGCGGGCATATCCGGTCGACGATGTTCATGCTGTGCCTGATTCCATTCTGGGTCAGCGAGACCGTGCGTGCCCTGGGCTGGATGATCCTGTTGCGCGAGTCCGGTGTGCTGCCGGGCCTGCTGGCGTCTCTTGGCGTCACTGCGGTACCCGTGGAAATGCTCTACCACGATGGAACCATCCTGGTCGGACTGGTCTACACGTCCATGCTGTTCATGGTGGTTCCCCTGATCGGTGCACTGGAGAGCCTGGATGATTCACTCATCGAGGCCGCCTATGACTTGGGCGGCAACGGCTGGTCGATCTTGCGCCAGATCATCATTCCGCATGCAGCCCCCGGCATCGTGGCCGGTTGCATCGTGGTTTTCATGCTCACGCTGGGCAACTACCTCACACCCACGCTGCTCGGCGGAAAGAGTTCGCAGTGGTTCACCGAGCAGATCTACACACAATTCATCACCCGCTTCAACTGGGAGCAGGGTGCCGCCTTTGGGTTCCTGTTGCTGGGCTTGTCCACCGCCATCGTCTGGCTGGGCCTCAAGCTTTCCGGTCAGAAGTTCGGTGAGGTGATGCAACGATCATGATCCCATCCTTGCCCCGCCCCTTCTGGTTGCGTGCCGGGACCGTACTTTACGGTCTGCTGTTTTTTGCCTTTCTGTTCTTGCCGCTCGTCGTCGTGGCGGCCTTTGCCTTCAACAACGCTGCCTACCCCGCTCCGCCATGGAAGGGCTTTACCCTGGACTGGTTCATCGGGAATGCGGAACTGGCCCGCCGCGGCTTGTTTGGCGATCAACCGTTGATCAAGAGTATCTGGACCAGTGCGGTAGTGGCGGCTTGGGTCACGCTGATCGCGGTGGCGCTGGGCACCAGCAATGCATTCCTGATCGAACGCACGCAGTTTCGTGGCAAGTCATTCTTCTCCTTGCTGATGTTGGCGCCACTGGTGATTCCAGGCGTGATTCTGGGTATTTCCATCCTCGCCTTCGCCAGCAGAGTGGCGAATCTGGCCGATGATTTATGGGGGCTCGAACTGGAGTTCCTGCGACCCGGTCTGTTCCTGGTCGTGATGGGGCAGCTGTCGTTCATCGTGTCGGTGGCCACGCTCACGATCAGCGCGCGTCTCAAGCGCTTTGACATCACCCTGGAGGAGGCTGCCTACAACCTGGGCGCCAGCCGCGCCGCAGTGCTGCGCACCATCACACTGCCGTATCTCAAGCCTTCGTTGATCGGCGCCGCCGCGATTTCCTTCCTGATGTCGTTCGAGAATTTCAACACCACGCTGATGCTGGTCGGCTCCGACCCGCCCCTCACCGTCATGATGTATGGCCGCATGCGCGAAGGGGCCACACCCGTGCTCAATGCGGTGAGCCTGTTCCTGATGATCGCATCGGCGATCCTCGCATTGACACTAATGCGGCGCTCCGGCGCCGACCGGGCCACCTGAGCATCCGACAGGCAACCCCCGGCGTGCAGGAAACCAGGAACCGTGATACCTTCTCCACCCATCTGGCAACAAGCTTTTCACGCAAGGTGCACCGATGCGCAGGCCCGCCCTCTACAGCAGTTCACAAGCCCAGGCCGGAGCCCCCGTCCCGGCGACAGTTGACCCGACTTTGGTGGTGCCAACGCCCACCGCGCGGCGCTGGCGCCCCAAGGTCTCTGCATCCGACCCGCGTGTCCTGTGGTCGGCCATCGTGCTGCTGGCCCTCGCGCTGCTGCTGGTGCTTGCCGTCACCCTGCGGCCTGGCGCGCGCAAGTTGACGCAGGAGGACATCGACGCGGCCGTCCTCAAGACGCTGGAGACCAACACCTTGCCCTCGGCCGCTGCCAGGGCGTACGAGGCCATCGCGCCCTCCGTCGTGCGGGTCATGAGTTACGAGATCGGCACCAACGGCCGCGACGAGATCGAGCGTGGCGTGGGCACGGGGGTGGTCATCGTGGACAAAGGCATCATCCTCACCAACCTGCACGTGGTGCAGGGTGCCGAAGTGATCAAGGTGGTTTTCGCGGACGGCATGGAGTCGGTGGCATCGGTCAAATCGGTGCAGCCCGAGAACGATCTGGCGGTGTTGCAGGCGCACAAGATTCCCGACGACATGATCGCCGCGACGATGCGCTCCACGCACGACCTGGCCCCTGGCGACCAGGTGGTCGCGGTCGGTTTCCCGTTCGGCATCGGACCCTCGGCATCCGCCGGCGTGGTGTCCGGCCTCAAGCGCTCCTTCCGGTCTCCCGAAGGCCGCCAGGAGATGACCAACCTGATCCAGTTTGACGCGGCCGCGAACCCGGGCAATTCCGGCGGGCCTCTGGTGACGATGGACGGGCAGGTGGTCGGCATCGTGACCGCCATCCTGAACCCCGGCCACCAGCGTACGTTCATCGGTATCGGTTTTGCCGTGCCAATCGAAAACGCGGCTGCGGCGGTCGGTTTGCATCCTTTTTGAGACGCTTTAGAAAGAAAGGCTTCCACACATGGACCAGACTCCCGGAACCAGTGGCGATACCGCCCAATTGATGGAACAGATCCTGTACGAGGTCAAGCGGATCGTCGTAGGCCAGGACCGTTTCCTGGAACGGGTCATGGTGGCCATGCTGGCACAGGGCCACCTGCTGGTCG
>JAYVRP010000283.1:0-2188 GCA_043776215.1 Rhodoferax sp.
TGCTGGAGCTGGCCAACAATCAGCACTGCGACTGGATGCGCGACGTCTTCAACCCCAAGCTCAAGTGATACTGCCATGACGACCACCACACCTCTGCTGCGGGTTCAGGGCCTGCGCGTGGAAATCCCCACCCGCCGCGGCCTGCTGCTGGCGCTGGACGACATCTCCTTCGAGATCGCGCCCGGCGAGATCCTCGGCTTCGTGGGCGAATCCGGCGCCGGAAAATCGCTCACGGGCATGGCCATCCTGGGCCTGCTCGACCCGCCCGGACGCGTGGCCGGCGGCGAAATCTGGCTTGGCAAACAGCGCATCGACACCTTGTCGCAACGCGAGATGCGGCGCATCCGCGGCAAGGAAATAGGCGCCGTGTTCCAGGACCCGCTGATGAGCCTGAACCCGCTGCTGCAGATTGGCGACCAGATCGTCGAGACCATCCGCACACACTTGCCGGTCAGCCAGAAAGACGCCATACAACGCGCACTCGGCCTGATGCGCGCGGTCGGCATACCGGCACCGGAAGCACGGTTCAACGCCTATCCGCACCAGTTCTCGGGCGGCATGCGCCAACGCATCGTGATCGCGCTGGCGCTGTGCGCCGAACCCCGGCTGATCGTGGCCGACGAGCCCACCACCGCGCTCGATGTGTCGATCCAGGCGCAGGTGTTGCAACTGCTCAAGAAACTGTGCCGTGAGCATGGTACGGCCATGCTGCTGGTGACCCACGACATGGGCGTGATCGCCGAGACCGCCGACCGCGTGGCGGTCATGTATGCCGGTCGCATCGTCGAGGTCGGCGCGGTGGAGGATGTGATCAGTGCACCGGTGCATCCGTACACGCGGGGTCTGATGGGTGCCATCCCGTCCCTGGCGCGCACCACCGGGCCGCTGGCCCAGATCGACGGTGCCATGCCACGCCTCAACGCGCGGCCCAGTGGCTGCGCCTTTCACCCACGCTGCCCCGATGCAAGTGACCAGTGCCGCGCCCACAGCCCTGCGGTCGAGGCCCAGGGCACACGCCATGTGGCCTGCTGGCGGCCGATGATGAAGAAGGAAATGGCATGAGTTCCGCCCTGCCGCCATCCGTCTGTCGATGGGCCCTTCGACAGGCTCAGGGCGAACGGAGCTTTTTGTGACTATCGAAATTCCCCACAACCGAACCGAAGAGATCAGTGCGAACGGAGTTTTTCGTGACGATTGACATTCCCCAGAACCCGACGACGGGACGCGACGCCATCGCCCTCGACGTCAGCGCCATCTCGCGCCACTTCCCGGTCGGCCGGGGCCTGCTGCGCGGCAAGTTCGGCGGGCCACCGCGTTCGGTCAAGGCGGTGGACGGCGTCGATTTCCGGATCCGTCGCGGCGAAACCTTCAGCCTGGTGGGCGAATCGGGCTGTGGCAAGTCCACGCTGGCGCGCATCATTGCCGGGCTGGATGCGCCCACTTCGGGCGACATCCGGTTTGCCGATGCGGCGCGGGCCGGGCACCGGATCCAGATGATCTTCCAGGACCCGTATGCGTCGCTGAATCCGCGTTACCGTGTTGGCACGGCCATTGCCGAGCCGATCCGTTTCCAGAAGCTGCTACCACAGGCGCAGGTGATGCCACGGGTGCACGAATTGCTGCACCAGGTGGGCCTGGCCGCAGCCGACGCCGCCAAGTTTCCCCACGAGTTCTCGGGCGGGCAACGCCAGCGCGTGTCCATCGCACGGGCATTGGCCGGCAACCCGACCTTTCTGGTCTGCGACGAACCCACCTCGGCACTGGACGTGTCGGTGCAGGCCCAGATCCTGAACCTGCTGCGGCGTCTGCAGGAACAACTTGGCCTGACCTGCCTGTTCATCAGCCACAATCTGGCCGTCATCAACTACGTGTCGCACGATGTCGGCGTGATGTACCTGGGCCGTCTGACCGAGGTGGCGCCCACGCGCTCCTTGTTCGAGGCGCCCAAGCACCCGTACACCCAGATGCTGCTGGCCGCACTACCGCGCCTCGACACGCGCGGACGCGAGAAGCCACCCATCATGGGCGAGATCCCGAGCCCGCTGGACCCCCCGTCCGGCTGCGCCTTCCATCCGCGCTGCCCGCATGCCAACGACCGCTGCCGCATAGAACGGCCCGAGCTGCACGCCACCGCCGACGGGGCACAGGTAGCCTGCCACGCCGTGGCCGAACAGCGCATTGCCGTACC
>JAYVRP010000284.1:0-2188 GCA_043776215.1 Rhodoferax sp.
GCGCTCGCCGTTCCAGCCTTCCTGGCCGTCGCCGCGCGGGTTCGAGCAAAACAGTACGCCATCGACCCTGAGCGCCGTGTGCAATTGCTGCAGCACCCGCGGCAACACCAGGCTGGGAACGTGGAACAGCGACGCGTTGGCAAACACGCCGTCAAACCGCTCGCTGGGCAAATCCAGCGACAGGAAATTCTGCTCCAGCACCGCGCACCCGCTGTGTGATCGGGCCAATGCGGCCAATTGTGGTGACCCGTCGAGCCCGAGCACGCGATGGCCGAGCGCATTGAACACCCTCAGGTCACGCCCAGGCCCGCAACCGAAGTCCAGGATGTCAAACGGGGGCGAAACCAGGATGTGCGCCAGCAGCGCATCGACGTTCTGCCGCACGTCGTGGTCACGCGTGCCGGCCCAGAACGCCTGCGCGTTGCGGTCGTAGTGCGCCAGCGTGCGCGTGGCGATGTGTTGCAGATCTTCGGAGGTCGGCGGCATGCTGCACTGTATCGCGGAGAAGGCACTTGTGTGTCTGGAGCGCTGCGGGTTTGTTTTCGTTTTCTCCTACATTCCACTTTATGGAACATTTAAACTGACATATAAAATCAATGGTAACCGACAGGTCAGGCGCTGTGCAATCACGTTGTCTGCACAACACTGCCGAAGGCGCCACCAACCGGTCCGCTTGGACCCACCACCAGGAGAATCGCCATGTCCGATGCTGTGGCTCCCCTGCGGGACTTTGTTCTCGCCATGACGCAGCTCGTCGGCGAGACCAGCGACGAGTTGCACCTGCTCGCTGAAGCTCGGCTGCTGCTGGCCCGCCTCATCGAGGGCGACACCTGGCTTCCGCAGGCTTGTGCCACGCCGCGCACGGACCGGTATGCGCAGTACCTGCTGCACTGCGATCCGCTCGAGCGCTTCTCGGTGGTCAGCTTTGTGTGGGGTCCGGGCCAGAAGACGCCGGTGCATGATCACACTGTGTGGGGCCTGGTGGGTGTGCTGCGCGGCGCCGAGCGCTGCGACGAGTATGTGCTGCAGGGCGGCAAGCCTGCAGCCACCGGGCAGCACCATGTGATGCAACGCGGGGCGATCGAGGCCGTCTCACCCACCGTCGGCGACTGGCACCGTGTGAGCCATGCCTGGGACGAACGTGCCGCGGTGAGTATCCACGTCTACGGCGCCAACATCGGCGCGGTACGCCGCCACCGGCTCGACGACTCAGGCCGGATGATCGATTTTGTTTCCGGCTACGACAACGTCCTGGTGCCCAATCTGTGGGACCGCTCGGCGGCCGTGCGTGCCCAGGGGGGCCCATGATCCTGGCGACGCGCGAAGACGGGGTTCTCACGCTGACGCTGAATCGCCCCGAACTGGGCAACGCGCTGGGTCCTGCCCTGGTCGAGGACTTGCTGGACCGGTCCAGCCTCGCCCTTGCCGATCCAGGCATCCACACGCTGGTGTTGCGCGGGGCGGGCAAACATTTTTGCACGGGTCTGGATCTGTCGGATCTGGCGACGGCGGGTGATGGCGATTTGCTGCTTCGGCTGGTGCGCATCGAGACGCTGCTGTCGCTGCTGTGGCATGCCCCGATCCGCACGGTGGCCGTGGCGCAGGGCCGAACCTGGGGCGCGGGGGCCGATCTGTTCGCGGTGTGCGAGCAACGGCTGGCGGCGCAAGGTACCACGTTTCGCTTTCCGGGCGCGCAGTTTGGCATCGTGCTGGGCACACGCCGGCTGGCGGAACGCATCGGCACCGATGCGGCGCGCCGCCTGGTGCTCGAAGGCGTAGAAATCGATGCGCAGCAGGCGCACTCGGCCGGGCTCGCCACTGGCATTGGCGAGCGCCCGGACCTGACCCACATCGCCGTGGAAGCCACGACAGCGCGAGCCATTCGCAATGCCACCCGGGCGGACCTGCGTGACGCTGACCTTGCGGCGCTGGTGCAATCTGCGTCCCCACCCGGGCTGCAGGCGCGTATTGCGCGTTACCGCATGGCGCTGCTCGCGCGCCGTCTCACCTGACCTATTGACCTTTCCGGAATTCACTACACCGTTCGGGCTGAGCCTGTCGAAGCCGCCTGTCCTGAGCTTGTCGAAGGAAGCCTGTCGAAGCCGCCTGTCCTGAGCTTGTCGAAGGAAGCCTGTCGAAGCCGCCTGTCCTGAGCGCAGTCGAAGGGCTCAGGGCGAACGGAAAATGC
>JAYVRP010000285.1:0-2186 GCA_043776215.1 Rhodoferax sp.
CCGGGTACTGCGAACCATGGCGGCGGAATTCATGCAGCAGTTCCGCGTCCAGGTGGTATTCGCGCACCTCCTGCCGGTCGCGGATCATCCGGGCACACAACTTCATTGCACGCACATGCCCGCCCGCGCTGATCTGTGCCGCCCTGCGCATCGTGTTCTGTTCGTGGGCATCTTTCACCAGCCGCATTTCGTCGAGCGGGCCGCACAGGTCGCCCAGTTGCCCGGGGCACGTGGCCCCGGCGCGCACTTTCGCCCGCACGCTCGCCAGCCACCCGTCGACGTGGGACTCCAGCCCTTTGTGGATGCCAAACGGAAACCAGACCCGCTCCTTGCCGTCCAGCAGTCCGGGCATCCGGGTATCGATCTCGGCGACGGAAAGTGCGGCGTCAAGGCCAAGTGCCGACGGTGCGCCGGTCGGACCCAGCCGGTAACCGTCCCAGACTTCGCGCTCGGCGTCCTTGGGTTGGCAGAACAGTGTGGTCCGGCCGTCGCCGGTAATCACCAGCCAGGCCCTGGGTTCGGCAAACCCGCTCAGGTAGTGAAAGTAGCTGTCATGGCGGTACAGGAAGTCGGTGTCGCGGTTACGCGCCTGCTCAGGTGCCGTCGGCACGATCGCGACGGATCCGGCTCCGAGGCTGGCGGCCAGCGCGGCGCGCCGCGCCGCATAAATGGAGGTGCTCATGGTGGTCTCGCAGTGGTTTGTCGGGTCAGGCCGAATGCCGGATTACGCAGCATCGGCCGTTGGCGGAAAGTGGCACGGCCGCCAGTGTATGCCGGGCCACGGCTCGCAAGCGGCGGCTGGTTTGGCGCGACATCACGCACCAATACGCAGGCCCGTCTGCGGGTCGAACAGGACCAGTGCCGCAGCATCGGGCGCGAGCCGTACCAGCTGGCCGGGCGCGACGGCACCGCCGGGTGCGACCCTGACCACCACCTTGGCGTCGTGGATGCGGGTCTGCAGCATGGTGTCGGGCCCGGTGGGTTCGACCAGATCCACCGAACAGGACAGATGGGGCGCACCTTCTGGCGCGAGCAGCAGTGACTCCGGGCGAATGCCCAGTGTGACGCTGCGCCCGACATACGTTGCGAACGCTGCGTCCGATGGCAGGGGCAGGACCATCGTGCCACTCCCGGTGCCCAATTCCGCCGCATACCCCGCCCCTGCGCGCAGCACTGTGACGGGAATGAAATTCATGCAGGGGCTGCCGATGAACGAGGCCACGAACAGATTGGCCGGGCGCCGGTACAAGTCCTGCGGATTGCCAAACTGCTGGATCAGGCCGTCCTTCATGATCGCGATGCGCGACCCCAGCGTCATGGCCTCAATCTGGTCATGGGTGACATACACCGATGTGATGCGGGTGCGTTGGTGCAACAGCTTGATTTCAGCGCGCATCTCGACCCGCAATTTGGCGTCAAGGTTGGACAGAGGTTCGTCAAACAGGAACAGCGCCGGGTCCCGCGCCAGCGCACGGCCCATGGCGACACGCTGGCGTTGACCGCCGGAGAGCTGCGCGGGCTTGCGGTCCAGCAGGTGTTCCATCTGCAGCATGCGCGCCACCTCGGCGATCTTGAGGTCCCGTGCGGCTTTCGGGACGCGCCGCATCTCCATGCCAAAGGCCATGTTGCCACGCACGTCCATGTTCGGATACAGGGCGTAACTCTGGAACACCATGGCGATATCGCGGTCCCTGGGGGGCACGGTGTTCACCATCCGGTCGCCGATCCAGACTTCGCCGCTCGACACGTCTTCCAGGCCCGCCAGGCAGTTCAACAACGTGGACTTGCCGCAGCCCGACGGCCCGACGAGGATCAGGAATTCGCCAGGCTCGATGTCGAGGTTGATGTTCTGCAGGACCTGGGTCGTCCCAAAACTCTTGGCGACGTTGACCACCTTCAATGCTTGCATTGCCACCCTCCAGCCATTGCTTACCCCTTGACGGCCCCTGCGGTCAGGCCCTTGATGAATTGCTCGGACAACACGAGGTACAGCGCCACCAGGGGCAAGGCCGACACGGTGAGGCCGGCAAACAATGCGCCCATGTTCACCGCGTGTTCACCGAAGAACACCGACAGGCCTTGCGGCATGGTCTTGAGGTCGGGGCTGGAAATGAAGACGATGGGCAGCAGGAAATCGTTCCAGATCGGAATCGCGGTGTAGATCGCCACGATGGCCAGTTGCGGGC
>JAYVRP010000286.1:0-2184 GCA_043776215.1 Rhodoferax sp.
CCGCGCGCCGAACAAACGCGTCCACCAGCGTATTGGCAATGTGGTTGAACACCGGCCCCGCGACGCGCGTCATCCACGGGCTGTCGAACTCATAGTCCAGCACGAACTCCACCTTGCAAGCCTGCGCTGTGAGGGCTTTTACATGCCACTCGCCCTCGAAATGGCGGAACGGCCCGTGGTCGAGATGGATCGCCATGTGTTCAGGCCGGCGTTTCGGGTTGCGGGTGCGCAATTCGAAATGGACCGCGCCGTAGCGGATCTGGATGTCGGCCGACACCAGCGTGCTGTCCCGGCTCACAATCGTGGCGCCGGCACACCACGGAAGAAATTGCGGGTAATGCTCGGCGGCCTCGATCAGGTCGAACAGATGCTCCGCGGATTGGTCGACGAGGGCGCTGCGGCGTACGTGCATGATTGCGTCTGTCGATGTGCCTATCTGGCCAGCAGCTGCTCCGGCAACGCGCCGACAGGCGTGCCGCGCCGCATGGCGCGGGTCTCGTGCAGCGTGGCAGTCGTCGCGCCAAAGGCCATGTCACTCCTGGTGGGTGCGCGGCGATTGCGCCGCCGACCGATGCAAATGGTCGCTTGTGTGCATGATGCCATAGGCCGTTGGGCCGCCACAGGCTGCGCCCATGCATTGCGCAGAGGCACTCAAGGCCTGGTTACGCCGGCTGGCGGGGCACGGCGATGGTGGTGTCAATACAAATTGCCGGGCTGCTTGCGCCAGATCATCATGTGTGATGTTTTGTCTCCGGCCTCTCGGGCGTGGCGTTGAGTATTTATGTCCTTGTATTGCGCCGGGTGGGTGGGGGCTGTAGTAAATTCACAGGTAATTATGAATTTCGACACGATCTGCCGCCAACGGCCACGCCCGACCTTTGCAATCGGCGCCTCTGCGGCGGGGGGACGCTCCGCATGAAACCCAGGACCAAACGCGCGCTGGTGGTGCTGGGCGCCCTGGCAACACTTGCGGTGGCGGCTACGCTGGTGCTCAATGCATTCAACAGCAACATGGTATTTTTCTTCAGTCCATCCCAGGTCTTCGCCAACGAAGCGCCGCGTGATCGCAGTTTCCGCATTGGCGGCATGGTCGAGATGGGCAGTATCCAGCGCGACCCGCAGGGGCTGACTGTGCGGTTTGTGGTGACCGACATGGCCCAGAAGATACCCGTCTCTTACACCGGCCTCTTGCCGGACCTGTTCAAGGAGGGCAAAGGCGTGGTGGCCCAGGGCAAACTCAGTGCCGATGGCGTGTTTCGCGCCGACCAGGTGCTGGCCAAGCACGACGAGAACTACATGCCGCCGGAAGCCGCGGAAGCCATGAAGAATGCCAGGCCAGGCGGGCACCAGTCCACTTCCACCCTGTCTTCCGGCGCAGGGGCAGGCAGCTCGCGCGGACCCTCACCAGGAGCCAAACCTTGATCTACGAACTGGGCCATGTCGCCCTCATCCTCGCCCTGACCATGGCGCTGGCGCAAAGCGTGCTCCCGCTGGTCGGGGCGCAAACCGGCAACGTGGCCTGGATGTCGCTGGCGCGCCCTTCGGCGCGTGGTCAGTTCCTGTTCCTGGCCATTTCCTACGCTTGCCTGACACACGCTTTCGTCACCAATGATTTCTCGGTCGCGCTGGCCGCCAACCACTCCAATTCGCATCTGCCCCTGGTGTTTCGCATCACTGCGGTGTGGGGCAACCACGAAGGGTCGATCCTGCTCTGGGCCCTGATCCTGTCGCTGTGGACGTTGGCAGTGTCCCTCTTCTCGCGCCAGCTCGACCAGCGCATGCTGGCCAGAGTGCTGGGCGTGATGGGCTTGATCAGCTGCGGTTTCCTGCTGTTTACCTTATTCACTTCCAACCCGTTCGAGCGCATGTTCCCGGTGCCGGCCGATGGCCAGGACTTGAACCCCCTGCTGCAGGATGCCGGCATGGTGATCCATCCGCCCATGCTGTACATGGGGTATGTGGGTTTTGTCGTGGCTTTTGCCTTCGCTGTGTCGGCGCTGCTTTCGGGCCGGCTGGATGCGGCATGGGCGCGCTGGTCACGCCCCTGGACGACGGTGGCCTGGTGTTTCCTGACCTGTGGCATCGCATTGGGGAGTTTCTGGGCCTATTACGAACTCGGCTGGGGCGGCTGGTGGTTCTGGGACCCGGTGGAAAACGCCTCCTTCATGCCCTGGCTGGTCGGTA
>JAYVRP010000287.1:0-2183 GCA_043776215.1 Rhodoferax sp.
CAGGGTGTCGTAGTCGATCAGCGACTTCATGGCCTTGAGCACGCGCGGATCGTCGAACGGCTTGTTCAGCATGTTGAAGCCCATGTACAGCACGCGCCGTGACGGGAAGAACTCGACCTTGGTGCCCGGCTTGCCCTGCAATGCATCGATGTCCTGCGCCGTCAGGTTGAACGCCAGGTCGGCGTCGCCGCGCTCGACCAGCAGACGCTGCGAGCCTGACTCCGGAATGTGGCGGAAGATCACGCGCTTGAGAGGCGACTTGAAGCGCCAGTAAGCGTCGTTGCGCTCCAGCACCAGCGTATCGGAGGCGCGGTAGTTGCTGATGCGGTACGGCCCCGAGCCGGCCGAAGGCTCCTGTCCGGTGCGGCGTGACAGCCATTTGGCGCCGAAATCACCGTCCTGCACATGCTGCTCCAGCAGCTTCTTGTCCACCACGCTGAGGTAGGTGGAGGACAGCAGGCTCAGAATGTACGAAGTGGAATAGGCCTCGGGCAGGCTCAGCACAAAGATGTCACCTTCGAACGCACGCGCGAAGTTGTCCACGTTCTCTTTGGTGAGGCCGATCTGGCGCAAGTTGGTTGCGGGCTCGCGGTCCAGCGAGATGACACGCTTGAAGGTGTAGGCCACGTCCGCGGCGGTCAGCGGGTTGCCCGAGTGGAACTTGATGCCCTTGCGGATACGGAAGGTGAACTGTTTGCCGTCGGGTGTGACCACGAAGCTCTCGGCCACCACGCCGGCCAGCGGCGAGCCAGGTTTGCGCGGGTCGTAACCCACCAGCCGGTCGTACATGTCCGAATTGATCTCCTGGGTGTCCAGGATTTGCGAGACCGCCGGGTCCCATTCGGCAATGCTGCTGATTTCACGCGCGATCACCAAGGTATCGGCCGGCGTGGCGGCCTGCACCCCGGTCGCGGTCATGCACAGGGCCAGAAGGCCCCAAACGATTCGCTTCAGCAGTGGCTTGGATCGCATCATTTTTTTCCTTCAGACGGTGTCGGGCATGGCATCCAGCGGCCACACCGGCCGTGGTACCTGCGTGAAGCTGAATCGGCTCAGGTCGGCGCTGGTCAAACCGCCGGTGTCCACATCCAGCGTCTTGCTGCCGATAGGATCGAAAGCGGCATGGTGGCCCTGCATGCATTTGACCACCACCACGGAACAGGTGGACGGCTCCACGCCGAAAATGCGGAACTGTTCCAGGTCGTACAGCCCCAGGTTGCGCGACGAGACGATGACCGAAAAACCGCCCACCTCCAGGCACACGCTGGGCCCGAAACTGCGCCGCGAACCGGTGCCGTACGGACCCTTGAAGACGATGTCGCCAAGGGGCGATACAGAGCGTACCCGTGCCCGCGCGCGAATCGGCTGGCCCATGGTGTGCGGGTCGCTGCGGGCGCCAAGCGCGATGTCGATGGTGGCGCCAACCCCTGCGTCCAGCGCCTGGCGCGCCGTGACCGGGTCGTAGATGGCGGCAAATGCTCCATTGCGTACACCGGCATCCAGTAGCGCCTGCAATAACCGCGTGCTGTCGCCGTAACTGCCGCCGCCGGGGGCATCGCCGTAGTCGCCCAGCACCAGCGGAGCCTGCCCGGCGGGATGCGCCACGGCGGCTGCAACGGCCTGACCGATATCGACCAGCGGATCACTCCAGATGGCGCGCGTTTGCCAGCAAAAGTCCATCAGCGACTCGGCGATCTCCTGGCCACAAGGGTGCGGGCCGTTGGTGACCACCACCACGGTCGGCCCGAGCTCAGCGATGTCGCAGCGGGAAAAACCGGCCTGGATACTCACGCAGGCCACCTCGGCGTGTGCCGCCTGCCAGGCATCGGCCTGTGCCAGGGCGGCCAGCATCGGCCCCCCGGGCACGTAGGTGCGCGCGCCATCGAAACCCTGCAACTGGGGGCGGCGCGCCAGTGCCAGCACCGGGTGCAGGCGACCCTGCATGGTCTCGTTGAGCAACTGCGCCGCGCGTTTGCCGGTTTCGTAGTGATCGGTATGCGGGCTGGTCCGAAACGCGGTAATGATGTCGGCATGCGCCACCATGCGCCGCGTCACGTTGGCGTGCGGGTCGAGCGTGACGGCGACCGGCACCCGTGGGCCGACGACCCGCCTTACGCGCGACAGCAACTCGCCTTCGGCGTCGCCATGGCTCTCGGTGAACATGGCGCCGTGCAAGGCCAGCA
>JAYVRP010000288.1:0-2182 GCA_043776215.1 Rhodoferax sp.
GGTCGCGCACCTGGAGCAATACGCCGCTTGTTTTGGGCGGGGCGGGGGTGCTCATTTGTTGTACGGGTCGGAGGCGTCGCGCAGGCCGTCGCCGAGGAAGTTCAGTGCAATCACGGCGATTACCACGGCCACGCCGGGGGCGAACAGCCAGGGCGCGGTGGCGATGGAGCGGATGTTCTGCGCCTCGCGCAGCAACACGCCCCAGGAGATGGTGGGTGGCTGCAGGCCCAGACCCAGGAAACTCAACGAGGTCTCGGCCAGGATCATGGCGGGAATGGCCAGCGAGATCGAGGCGATGATGTGGCTGGCAAAACTCGGCAGCATGTGGCGAAAGATGATGCGGCCTTCACTCGCGCCATCGAGCCGCGCCGCCGTGACGAACTCTTCGGTGCGCAGGCTCAGGAATCGCCCGCGCACAACACGGGCCAGTTGCGCCCACCCGGTCAGCGACAGGATGAGTGTGATCATGAAGTAGTTCAGCGTGGCCGGCCAGTTCTGCGGCACTGCGGCCGATGCCGCCAGCCAGATCGGGATGGTGGGCAGCGACAGGACGAGTTCGATCACGCGCTGGATCACGAAGTCGATGCGCCCACCGTAGTACCCCGAAATGCCGCCCAGCACGATGCCGATGGACAGCGCCAGGAACACGCCCACCAGGCCCACGGAGAGCGAGATCTGGGTGCCGACCATGATGCGGCTGTAGACGCAGCGCCCGAGGCGGTCGGCACCGAAAAAGAACAGCGGCTGGCGCATGTTCTCGGACGCAAACAGGTGGACTCTGGAGTTGAACAGGCCCAGCACCGAGTATTCGTAGCCGGTGGCGAACATCTGCAGGTAGACCTTGCGTGTGGTGTCTTCCTGGTAGACCGCGGCCAGCGTCTTGGGGTCGCGCTTGAGCACATAGGGATGGATGTAGGGCCGGATCGCCCAGCTGCCGCCAGTGGAGCTGTCGATCAGGTGCAGGCTCTGTGGCGGGTGGAAGGCAGCCCGAGCGTTCTGCTGCGAGGGGTCGTTGACGGCGAAAAACCCGGGCAGGATGGCCACGATGTACAGGGCGGCGGTGACCACCAGCCCGGCCATGGCCAGCTGGTGGCGCTTGAAGGCCCACCAGACCAGTTGCCATTGGGAGGCAACCGCCAGGCGTTTGGAGGCGAGCTCGCCGGCGCCGGCTGCGGAAACAGCGCTGTCACTCAAGGCGGATACGCGGATCAACCAGCGCCAGAAGAACGTCGCTCACCAGCGAACCCAGTACCGTGAGCATACAGATCAACAGGATGAAGGCGCCCGCCAGGTACATGTCCTGGCTCATCAACGACTGCAGCAGCAAGGGGCCGGCGGTGGGGAGGCTCATCACGATGGCAACAATGATGGAGCCCGACACCAGGTTGGGCAGCAGCCAGGCGATGGTCGAAATGAACGGGTTGAGCGCCAGTCGCAGCGGGTACTTGACCAGCAAGCTGAACTCCGACAGACCTTTGGCGCGGGCCGTGGTGACGTAGGGTTTGTGCAACTCGTCCAGCATGTTGGCGCGCATCACCCGGATCAGGCTGGCGGTGCCCGAGACGGCCAGGATCACAACGGGGATCCACAGGTGTTGCAGCAGGTCGATCACCTTGTCCAGGCTCCACGGCGCGGTCAGGTACTGCTCGGAGAACAGGCCACCCACACTCTGGCCGAAGTGCACGGCGGCTACATACATCAGCACCAGCGCCAGCAGGAAGCTGGGGATCGCCAGGCCAAGAAAGGACACGCCGGTGACGAGGTAGTCGGCGATCGAGTATTTCTTGACGGCCGAAAACACCCCCACCGGCAGCGCGATGCCCCAGGTCACCAGCAAGGCCGAGAAGGTCAGCAGCAACGTCAGGGCCATGCGCTCCCATATCAGGTCACCCACGGGTTGCTGCCACTCGAAACTCAGGCCGAAATCTCCACGGAACACGATGTTCGAGATCCACTTCCAGTATTGCACCACCATGGGCTGGTCCAGCCCGAAGCGGTTGCGCAACTCGGCTGCCGTGTTCTGGTCGACCACTTCGTTCGAGGCCGCCAGCGTAGCGATGTAGGTGGTGACGTAGTCGCCCGGCGGCAACTGGATCAACACGAACGACAGAAAGCTGACCGCCACCAGGAACGGCAGCATCCATAACAGCCGCTTGGCAATAAAGACCAGCATGCAGCGCGG
>JAYVRP010000289.1:0-7057 GCA_043776215.1 Rhodoferax sp.
GGTTCGGGCTGTGTCTCCGGTCTCCGTTCGCCCTGAGCTTGTCGAAGGGCCCTTCGACAGGCTCAGGGTGAACGGGAGATGAATTTCTCCGAACGGGCATAAAGGAAAAAGAGATGAGCAAAACAATCAAGGTCGCCCTGGCCGGCGCTGGTGCCTTTGGCATCAAACACCTGGATGGCATCAGGAACATCGACGGCGTCGAAGTGGTGTCCCTGGTCAGCCGCGAGCTGGAGAAGACCCGTCAAGTGGCGACCAGGTATGGCATTGGCCATGTCACCACCGACCTGGCCGACAGCCTGGCACTTCCGGAAGTGGACGCTGTCATCCTTTGCACACCCACCCAGATGCATGCAACCCAGAGCATCGCCTGCCTGAAGGCGGGCAAACATGTGCAGGTCGAGATCCCGCTTGCGGATTCGCTCCAGGGTGCCCAGGAGGTGGTGGCACAGGCCAGACTCAGCGGGCTGGTGGCCATGTGTGGCCATACGCGGCGCTTCAACCCCAGCCACCAGTACGTGCGCAAGGAGATCGCGGCGGGCAGGTTCAACATCCAGCAGATGGATGTGCAGACCTACTTCTTTCGCCGCACCAACATGAACGCGCTCGGACAAGCCCGTTCCTGGACCGACCATTTGTTGTGGCACCACGCGGCGCACACGGTGGATTTGTTCGCCTACCAGTGCGGTAGCCCGATCATCAAGGCCCACGCGGTTCAAGGTCCGATCCATCCGGTTCTGGGTATTGCCATGGACATGAGCATCCAGCTCAAGGCCGCCAACGGGGCCATCTGCACACTGTCTCTGAGTTTCAACAACGACGGCCCACTCGGCACCTTCTTTCGTTACATCGGCGACTCGGCGACCTTCATTGCGCGGTACGACGACCTGTTCAATGGCAAGGAGGAGAAGATCGACGTCTCCAGGGTGGATGTGTCGATGAACGGCATAGAGCTGCAGGACCGCGAGTTCTTTGCGGCGATTCGCGAAGGGCGTGAGCCCAATTCCAGCGTGGCGGCCGTGTTGCCTTGTTACGATGTGCTGCACCAATTGGAACAACAACTTCTTTGACCATGCACTATCGCACCATCACATCCTTCCGCGTCCCGGCCATCGGCCTGGGCTGCATGAACATCAGCCATGCCTATGGAGTACCACCCTCACCCGAGCAGGCGGAGCGCCTTCTGTTGGCGGCGCTGGACGCGGGTGTCACCCTGTTCGACACGGCTGCCTTGTACGGCTTCGGCAAGAACGAGACGCTGGTCGGGCGGGTGCTCAAGCCGCACCGCAAGGACATCGTCCTGTGCAGCAAGGGCGGCATGGCGGCGGTGCAGTTTCCCGATGGCCTGAAACGTGTGATCGATGGCAGCCCCGAGGCGATCCGGCGCAACTGCGAAGACAGCCTGCGTCGCCTGCAAACCGACGTGATCGACCTGTATTACCTGCACCGCTGGCACAAGCAGGTGCCGATTGAAGAGAGTGTGGGCGCGATGAGCGATCTGGTGCGGGCCGGCAAGGTGCGCGCCATTGGTTTGTCCGAGGTGTCGGCCGGAACGCTGCGCAAGGCGCACGCCGTGCACCCGATCGCCGCCGTGCAGTCCGAGTATTCCCTGTGGACGCGTAATGCCGAGATCGCTGTTTTGCAGACCTGCGCCGACCTGGGTGCCGCGTATGTGGCCTTCAGCCCGGTGGCGCGCGGTTTTCTGTGTGGTGCGCCGCTTGATATTGCGGCCCTGCCCAGCAGCGACCTGCGCGTGACGATGCCGCGCTTCATGGGCGACAACCATGTCGCCAACCTCAAGGTCCAGGCAGCGTACAACCAGATCGCGCAGGATGCCGGCTGCACCCCGGCGCAATTGGCGCTGGCGTGGCTGTTGCACAAGGCGCCCCATATCATCCCGATCCCCGGCACCACCAGCGTGGAGCACTTGCTGGAAGATGTAGCGGCGATGGACGTGACGCTGAGTCCGGAAGTAATGGCGCGCCTGGAGGAAACGGTCAACACACGCACCATCCAGGGCCAGCGCTACAACGCTCAGGCCAGCGGCGAGGTCGACACTGAACCACTGTAGGCCATCGGCGACGCTGGCGCAGTTGCTACTTCTGTTGCCATCGGTCGCCAGCGGCCAGGCCGGCGGGACTCGCAAGCCGTTCACGCGCTGCGCCGTCCTCCTGCAAGGTGGCGCGCCACCAATCGGTCGTGATTGCCGCCACCAGCGCATGGTGCGCGGTCTGCAGGTCCCGCGTGACCTGCTCGCGCGGGACGATCTCGGCCGGCCGGCCGGTCTGCCCGCCGAACGTCATGTGATCGGCATCCTGCAGCACGAGATGGGCTTTGTTGCCGCCGCCCGGCAGGGCGCCGAAAACAGCCATGCGTTTGTCCGGTGTGGCGCCGTTGCCCACGACGTCTTGGTCGCGGGTGCCGGTGATCGACAACACCGGACGTGCCATGCGCTCGAACGCCCTGGCCGCATCGCCCAGCGGTGGCACCGTGGGCGAAAAAGCAATGAAGGACGCCAGCCGTGGTTCGTCGATCCCCTCGAACCCCGGGTAACGCTGGCCCGCCATTCCCAGCGTTGTGTGCGCTCCAAACGAATGGCCACTCATGCCGACCCGGGTCGGGCGTACCTGGGCCCATCGGTCTTTTTGTGCCGCTTGGCGGCGCGTGATCTCGTCGAGTACAAACCCCACGTCGCGCAGGCGGGCCAGCAATTGTTCCGGACCAGCCGCAGCGCGCAGACCACTCTTGTCCTTGAAGGAGCTGTCCACCGCACGCACCGCGGCCAGGTCGCTGCCGGCATGTTGCAGGTGCAGCACCACAAAACCCGCCGCTGCCCACGCCTCGCCCCACACGGTGCCTCCCTCGCGTGTGCCTCCGAGGCCGTGCGAAAACAACACGACAGGCCGGGGCCCGCTGTACCTGGTGGCATCGGGCCATCGGACTTTGACCGGGACCTCGCGCCGGCGTGTGGGGTCGGTCCAGGTTTCGTCGGCGACGGTGGCTACAACCGGACCTTGAGCGCGTGTGCCGAATGCCAATGTCATGCCGGCCAACACGCAAATGCAGTTTCTTCTGTCGGATTTCATATGCAATGATTATGCGGCGCGCTTGTCCAGCGCGTCAGGGACGCGACCGTTTCAGGCCAACGCTTGCAAGCAGTAGTTCATGCTACGGCCGCATCAAAGATAATCGTTGGCATCACTCTGCGGAGTTCACATGCACCCATCCATTGCTCAGCACCGCCAGGCCATATCCACCATTTAACACGAGAGCGTGTGGTCCACCGCGCAGGATTCCCTGCCTGCATGGATCCCCTGCAGGAAAGCCCTGCTGCAAGAGCTTCAGGGATCTTGACTGTCGTCGCACGGACCGACCCGGGAAAGCACAGCTTTGGAGCCCGGCGCAATCATGCGGCACGCCTGAGGTTTCCGCTACCAAGACGCATTGAGCCGACGATGTCCACCCATACTTTGCTTTCCGCGGCGCGAAGGCCAATCCTGTGTTTTGCCGCCGCTTGCGCCACCTGCACCTTGTTGCTCGCCTTGCCAGCCCCAGCGCAAACCCGTGGCGACGCCACACCGCGTGCCGTCAGCCCGCGCGGGCCGCTGGCGGCCGACGAGATCAACCATATCGACGTGTTTCGCAAGAACAGCCCCTCCGTCGTGCACATCACCACGTTGGAGGCTCAGCGTGATCTGTTTTCGACCAACGTGCAACAGGTTCCCCGTGGTACCGGCACTGGTTTTGTCTGGGACTCGACAGGACACATCGTTACCAACTTCCACGTCATCCAGGGTGCCACTGCCGCCCGCGTCACCCTGGCCGACCAGACCACGCACCCGGCCCGGCTGGTGGGTGCATTTGCGGACCGCGACCTGGCGGTCCTCAAGATCGATGTGCCGCCTGCCAGGTTGCCGCCGATCGCAGTGGGTGCCAGCCGCGACCTGGTAGTCGGCCAGAAGGTATATGCCATCGGCAATCCGTTCGGGCTGGACCAGACACTCACCACGGGCATCGTCAGTGCCTTGAACCGCGAGATCGATTCAGCCAACGGCCGCACGATCCGGGGGGTCATCCAGACCGATGCCGCCATCAATCCCGGCAATTCGGGTGGCCCGCTGCTCGACTCGGCCGGGCGCCTGATCGGTGTCAACACGGCCATCTTCAGCCCCAGTGGCGCCAGCGCGGGCATCGGATTCGCCATTCCCGTGGACGAGGTCAACCGCATCGTGCCGCGCCTGATCCGCGATGGACGTTTTCTGCGCCCGGCAATGGGTGTGACGGCGGGGCACGCCAACATGCAGCGTGCCTTCAGCCTGCCCAAGGGTGTGGCGCTGGTGCAGGTGGCACCGAACAGCCCGGCGGCCAGGGCGGGCTTGCAACCTTTCCGCCGCGCGGCCGACGGAACGGTGATCGCCGGTGACGTGATCACCGCCATCAACGAGGAGGCCGTGGCGCATCTTGACGACATGCTCAACCAGCTCGAGCGTCACCAGCCGGGCGACAACGTGACCCTGACCGTATGGCGTGCCGGCCAGGTACGCAAGGTGCCGGTGGTGCTGGTGGCGGGGGAATGACCCCGGTCGCGCCGGCGTGTGCTTGCCTGGTTACCCGGTCCGGATGACCGTGATGTGTTCGGTGCCGCTTTCCGGCAACCATACCTCGCCCGGCCGGCCCAGTATCTGGCGGATGTTGCTGCTTTCGCGCGGCAACGGGAATCGTTCGAATTTGTCGGTTCGCACGTCAAACGAAAACACTGCATTGCCACCCCAGTCGGCCACCCAGGCGATGTCGCGCTCGTCGACGTACACCGCATAGGCACGTGGCTCGCCGCCAGGCAGTTTCCAGGTGCGCCAGGTCCTGGCGGCCGGGTCGTGCATCGAGAGGTTGCCGCTGTTCCATTCGCTGACCCATATGCGGCCTTTGCTGTCGCTCCACACACGGCGTGCGCCCTGGTTGGCTGTCGGTGGCTCCACGACCAGCGAGTCACCGGTCTTGCGGTCGATGCGCGCAATGAACGAGCCCGCCAACGAACACCACCACACGTCACCTGACGGTGTGGCGCAAATTCCGTACGGCCCGCGCCCGCGCGGCGACGGCTTCACGGTCATCTCGCCGGTTTTCACCGCCAACTTGCCCACAACCCCCGCTTGACCGGTGAACCACAGATCGCCGTCGCCGTCAAAGGCGCAGGTGTTCAGGTTGGCATAGGCCGAGCCTGTGGGCAGTGGAAAGAGTTGCACCTTCTGGTCCGGCCAACTGACGCGCGCCATCGCGTTTTGCCCGCCATCGGTGACCCACGCCGCCTTGTCCGGCCCCTGGATCACGCCATGCGGGGACGAACCCGTGCCCAGGGGAATCAGTTCGGTGCGACCGGTCTTCGGGTCGAACCAGCCCAGGTGCCCGCTGGCCTGCGCCGTGAACCACACGCCGCCGTCGGGCGCCGGCGCCAGGTCGTGGATACCGGTGCGGCGCGAGGTGGCGAGTTTCCAGGACTGGAGCTTGCCGGCCGTCTGCGCCACCACATGGCGGGGCAGGGTGGCAGCCAGGCCCGAGGCACCCAGGCGGGCGAGGGTTGTACGTCGGGTGATCAGAGCCATGGGCCACCTCATTTTTGTGTTCACTGGTTATCATTTTGAGCGCTTTGACGCCGGCTGCATACCCCGGCCACCCCGGCCGCCTGCGCCGCGTTGACCACGCGCGACGCTTGCGCGTGCATAGAATGAATGTCACCGCAGAGGAATCAAGCGCCCATGACAAATGAACCTAGTCCGACGCCGCCGTGGTTCGATGCCGCGATGCCCGCCCGCGAGCAATGCGTGCTGGGCCCCTTGCTCGACTACTGGGCGGCCACCACGCCGCAGCAGGTCTTCGCGATCTTCGACGACGGAGTGCAGTGGACCTGGCACGAGACATGGCAGCAGGTGCGCAATGCGGCCCAGGCACTGCAGGCATTGGGCATTGCCAAGGACGACGCCGTAGTCGCATGGCTCCCCAACGGCCGCGCGATGTTCCTCGCATGGTTCGCATGCAATTACCTGGGCGCCGTCTTCGTTCCCATCAACACTTCCTACCGTGGCAACTTGTTGCAGCACGTGATCGCGAATTCCGGTGCGCGGCTGATGTTAAGCCATGCAGCACTGGTGGCGCGGCTGCGCGATATCGCTACCGCGCAGATCGAGACGGTCGTGGTTCATGGCAGTGTGCCGGACGCGCCGCTTGCCGGTTGCCGCTTGCTGCCAGCCTCGGTCCTCGAGGGCGACGCGCAACGCTTGGGGCCGATCACGGATGTGCAGCCGTGGGATACACACGGCATCATCTACACCTCGGGCACGACCGGGCCGTCCAAAGGTGTGCTGACTTCCTACCTCCAGGTGTGGAGCACGGGCCTGGCCTCCTACGGCTACATCGGTCAGCAAGACCGCATGCTGGTCAACCTGCCGATGTTCCATGTCGGTGGAACCACGTCGATTTATGCAGCCCTGACGCGTGGCGCGTCCTTCGTGTTGGTCGACGGATTCGACAGCAAGAGATTCTGGTCGCAGATCAAGAACCATGGCTGCACGACCACGTCGGGACTGATCGGTGTGATGGCCGAGTTCCTTGCCAAGGCGGAACCTGCGCCGGGTGATGCGGACAACCCGCTGCGCATGGTGACGCTGGCACCCGTCACACCGCAGACGGTCCTGCTTGCAAAACGTTACGGCTTCAGCTACCTGACCGGGTTCAACATGACCGAGGTGTCGGTGCCGCTGGTGGCAGACGTCGACACGGAGGCCTTTGGCAGCTGCGGAAAACCGCGCGACGGCGTGCAATGCCGGCTCGTCGACGCGAACGATATGGAGGTGCCGGACGGACAACCCGGAGAGCTGGTCCTGCGCACCGAACTGCCGTGGGCCATGACGACAGGCTACAACGCAATGCCGGAAGCCACGGCACGCGCGTGGCGCAACGGCTGGTTTCATAGCGGCGACGTTTTTCGCAAGGACCAGGCTGGCAATTTCTATTTCATCGACCGCGCCAAGGATGCGATCCGCAGGCGCGGCGAGAACATATCGTC
>JAYVRP010000290.1:0-2178 GCA_043776215.1 Rhodoferax sp.
AGCAGGGCGTTGGCGGCGGCAGCCGACAGGCCGAGTGCGGCGGCGCGCCCCAAAAAGTCGCGGCGCGAACCGCGCCCCAGTGCGACTTGCTGGCTGAGAGTGTTCAATTCCTGCGACATGGATGGATCTCCTGGTGAGCGGTTGGTAAATGCCAAAATGGTCGTCTCGCAGACGAGTCCGAAATTTAGTTTACACGGGATGCCATGCGCATGTGTATGGGGAAAGTACCATGCAGAAAAAGTCGCTTGGCGTCAAGAAGGGGTCGCTCAAGGTCATTTGCTGCGCGGCGCATTGACGGACGCTAGCGCGACGGGCCGGACCTGGTACCCGGTTGTCCGCCTTCACCCTCCTGAACTCCCACATGCCCAAAGTAGCCATTCTTCACCACCTTACCCCCGAGAGCCGGGAGGCGCTCGACAGAAGCCGGGAGCAATATGCCAGCTTCAAACCCACATCCATGCACCCGCTGATCGCGGCCCGCCAGGGCTACAACCATGAACGGGCTTTCTGGAACAGCTTCCCGGTCGAGTTGCCGGTCGTGCGTGACATGGTGCTCGACACCAGGCATGGCGCCGTGCCGCTGCGCCTGTACCTGCCCGATGCCGCGGCGCCGCTCCCGGTGTTGCTGTACGCGCATGGTGGTGGCTACATGCTCGGCAACCTCGATACACACGATCGCATCTGCCGCTTGCTGGCGCAAAAGAGCGGCTGGGCGGTGGTGGCGGTCGATTACACGCTGGCCCCGGAAAAGAAGTTCCCGGTGCAGCCTGACCAAGTGTTTGCGGCCTTGCAGCACGTGGCATCCCGCGGCGGCGCGTGGGGGCTCGACACCACCCGCATCGCCGTCGGTGGCGATTCCGCCGGTGCCCACCTCAGCCTGTGTGCGGCGCTGGACGCGCGCGCCGCAGGTGGCCCTGTGGTGTGCGGCCAGTTGCTGTATTACGGTGGTTACGGGCTCAGAGACTCGGCTTCGCGCCGGCTCTACGGTTGGGCCGACCTGGACGGCCTGGGGGACGAAGACATCGCGCAGTACCGGGATGCCTGCACCGCCCTTGAGGCCGACCGAGACCATCCGCGCAACAACCTGCTGAAGTCCGACATGGCCGGCTTGCCACCCGCGTTCATCGGCGCGGTCGCGTACGACCCGCTGCGCGACGACTCGCTGGTGCTGGCCGACTTCTTCAAGGAGCGCGGCGTGCCGCATCGGCTGGAGCTCTACAACGGCGTGTTGCATGGGTTCCTGCACTATTCTGCGGTCGAGCCCTTGGCCATGCGGGCGATCGAGGACGGAGCCGCGTTCCTGCAGACCTTGCGCGCTCCGGGCGCGGCCGCGTAGCAGCCATGCTGGGGACATAGGCCATTTCCGTTCGGGCTGAGCTTGTCGAAGCCGCCTGTCCTGAGCTTGTCGAAGGAAGCCTGTCGAAGCCCTCGCGAGCCCTTCGACAGGCTCAGGGCGAACGGAAAAATAGTGCCGCGACATATCGATGCGCAGAAGTTACGCCGTTCGGGCTGAGCTTGTCGAAGCCGCCTGTCCTGAGCTTGTCGAAGGAAGCCTGTCGAAGCCGCCAGTCCTGAGCTTGGCGAAGGATCGAAGTGTTTCGCGAGCCCTTCGACAGGCTCAGGGCGAACGGAAAAATAGTGCCGCGACATATCGATGCGCAGGAGTTACGCCGTTCGGACAGGCTCAGCGAGAACAGCCTTGCGTGAACAGCATTGCTGCTAGCATGGTTTCCCGACACATTTCTGTTCCATCTGCTTTTTGTACCCGATGACCGATCCCGACTGGCTGGTAGTGTGCCTGTGTGCCGAGTGGTGCGGCGTTTGCTGCGACTACCGCAGCCGCTTCGAGGCGGTCCAGGCCCGGTTTCCCCACGTGCGGTTTGTCTGGGTCGATATCGAAGACCAGTCCGATCTTGTCGATCCGGTCGATGTGGACGATTTCCCGACGTTGCTGGTGGCCTGTGGTGACGAACCCCGCTTTTTCGGCCCCGTTCGGCCCCAGCCGGAGGCGCTGGAGCGCCTGCTGCAAGACCGCCTGGACGCTGCGGCGCCCCAGTTGCCCCTCGCGCCCGACCTCTTCGCGCTGGTGCTCAGGCTGCGTTCGGCCTTGTGACGTCGATGGCCGCGTAAGCCACGATTTCCAGTTTCATCCCCGGGACAACGAGCCCGGCAATCGCC
>JAYVRP010000291.1:0-7047 GCA_043776215.1 Rhodoferax sp.
GGCAGCTCGCCTCATTGCCCGTGACCAGATCGACCGTTGTCCTGGCCGGCTTGCCCGCATGCCGGGAGGGGTCAACAACCGCCATGCGCAAGCGGTTGGCCGGGTCACGGCCAATGACCGATTGCACGTCGCGTGTCGCGGCGCCCGTCCACGGCTTGTGCGCCAGCGCAAGGTATTGGCGCTGGACCCGTCTTTCGGCAATCATGGTGACCAGCGCATCCATGCTTTGGCGCGTTTTTGCGACCAGCATCAGCCCGCTGGTATCTTTGTCAAGACGGTGCACGATTCCAGCGCGCGGCAGGTCTGTGAATGCGGCGGCATGGGCCAGCAGGCCATTGAGCAAGGTACCACTCCAATTTCCTGGGGCCGGGTGGACCACCAGGCCGGCCGGCTTGTGGAGCACCAGCAGGTCGCGGTCTTCGAACACGATGTTCAAATTCAGGTGCTCTGGTTCGAATGCGTGACTCTGTGGTGTCGGCCGCAGTCCGACTTGACACAGGTCGCCGGCTTTGACCCGCGTGGAAGGTTTGACCTGTATGGCTCCATTGACCGCCACGGCGCCCTCCAGGATCAGTTGCTGAAGGTAACTTCTCGAAAACTTCAGCATTGCATCGGCCAGCGTCTTGTCCAGGCGCTGATGATGTTGCTCCGGTCTGACCAGGATCTCGCGCCACTCGACGTCCATGCCGCCATCCGCAGGATCCACAGCATCCTCGGCATCCTCGGCATCCGTCGCGACCGATGCCGCCGATATAATCGACTCGGGATTTTTCAACAGGGTATTCCTCATGTTCCGGTCAAAATTATCGATGGTGCACGTTCTGCTTTTGGCGGGTGCAGCCCTGTTGTTTTCCGGCTGCTCTTCGACATCCACTGACAAAACGGCCAACTGGAGCCCCAACAAGCTGTACGCCGAGGCCAAGGACGAGGTGAATGCGGGAGCCTATGACAAGGCAGTACCGTTGCTGGAAAAGCTGGAAGGCCGGGCTGCCGGCACCATCCTCGCGCAACAGGCTCAACTTGACAAGGCATACGCCCAGTACAAGGCGGCGGAGCCCGCGCAGGCCCAGGCGACCCTGGAACGTTTCATGAAGCTGCATCCCGCCAGCCCGGCGCTCGATTACGCCTTGTACCTCAAGGGTGTTATCAATTTCAACGACGACTTGGGCTGGTTTTCGTTTCTGACCCGGCAAGACCTCTCCGAACGGGATCAGAAAGCTGCCAAGGAGTCGTTTGAGGCTTTCAAGGAGCTGATCACCCGATTCCCGAATTCGCGCTATTCGACTGACGCACGCATGCGCATGACGTACATCGTCAACTCGTTGGCGGGATACGAAGTGCATGTGGCGCGTTACTATTTCAACCGTGGAGCGTACCTGGCAGCTATCAACCGTGCGCAATCGGCGGTTACCGACTACCGGGATGTTCCTGCCCTGGAAGAGGCATTGTTCATCATGGTCAAATCCTATGAAGCACTGGGGATGACCCAACTCCGCGACGACTCCAAACGGGTTCTGGAGACCAGTTACCCCAACAGCGAATACACCACCAAGGGTTTCAAGTCTGTGAATAGCCCGTGGTGGAAGGTCTGGTAAGTTCTTCCAGCATCTCCAGCATCTCTGTCTCGTTCTGCAGCCTGCGCATTGGCGGCAGAGCCGCCATCAGACGCCGCCCGTAACCCATGCTCACCAGGCGTGTGTCACAAAGAACCAACACGCCGCGGTCCGACTCGCGCCGGATCAGGCGCCCGGCTCCCTGCTTCAACGCAACCACAGCCTCGGGAATAAAGTACTCGTTGAACGGACTCCGGCCGGCAGCTTCGAGCCGACTTGCGCGCGCCTCCACCAGCGGGTCATTCGGTGGCGGGAACGGCAACTTGTCGATCACCACCAGTTGCAGGGAATCCCCGGGGACATCGATGCCTTCCCAGAATGAGGCGGAGGCCACCAAAATGCAGCCCGGCTCTCCATTGATCGGTGCATTGCGCAGACGATCCATCAACTCGCGCTTGGGCCCTTGCCCCTGGACCAGAACCTGTATACCGGACGAAGGTGGGACCTTGTCCACTAGCGCCTCGCTGATGGTGCGCAGCGCGCGCAGAGTTGTGGTCAGGACCAGTGTCCGCCCCCCAAGAATACCGGCCCACTTTGCCACCATCGCAGCGACCTGGATACCGTGCCCGGCGTCGGCGGGTTTCGGCAGATCGCGCGGAACGTAGACAGCCGCCTGACGCGCATAGTCGAAGGGACTTTGCACCTGCAAAATCGGCGCTGAGGTCAATCCACAGGGCTCGGTGAACCATCGCAAGGCCGGATCATCCCCAAGTGTGGCCGACGTGAAGATCCAGGACCGCCGGCTTCCCTGCTCGGACGCGGTCTTCAGCATCTTCTCCCCGACCGCTTGGGCAATATCGAGTGGCGACTCGACCAATCGCAGTTGGGTGCCGACATCGAGCCAGCGCACACTGTCCGGGTCGGAAGGACTTTGAAAAAATACGATGGACGCGCTCAGTGCAAGGGCACGGTCCTGCAGGCGCTCGAAATCCGGTCCCAGTTCACGGACGCTTGCCAATGCTGCGGCGGCATCAGCGCACGCGGCGTGCAACGCGGACACCGCCCCGGACCACGCTGCGCCATCGACATGTTCGGGCGCCATGCCGCTCCAGCGGACACGCGCCGATGCAGGTTGACGACCCACCGCCAACCGCAAATCACGGGCGGCCCGGTCCAGTTGGGAGGACAACACTTGCCACTGCGCAAGGCCACGGGCCTGCTGCAAGCCAGTCGCCAGGATATCCCGGGCGAGATCCAGCAACTGCCCGCTTGTCAGTGTGCGCCCGAGGAACTGCAATCCTGTCTCGTTGAGTTGGTGCGCCTCGTCAAAAATGACTGTCTGTACGCTGGGAAGCAATTCGGCCATGCCCGACTCCCGCACGGCCAGGTCGGCAAAGAAGAGGTGATGGTTGATGACAACAATGTCCGCCGCCATCGCCTCGCGTCGCGCCTGATTCACATGGCAGGCACGAAACTTCGGGCACTGGGCACCCAGGCAGTTGTCGCGCGACGATGTGATGTGGGGCAGCAATGGCGTACGTTCGTCCAACCCCGGCAGCTCCGCGAGATCGCCGCTGCGGGTCACGAGCGCCCACTGCTCGACCTTGCCCAGCGTCCGCTCCAGGAACCGGTCCTGCAACGCAGCATCCTGTCGCGCTGCCTCCAGCCGGTGCAGACAAAGATAACTTCCCCGACCTTTGAGCAATGCGCTTCGAACCGGCAAACCGAGTGCCTGCACCAGTTGGGGCAGATCACGTGCAAAAAGCTGGTCTTGAAGTGTCTTCGTGGCCGTCGAAAGCAGGACGCGTGCTCCGCTGAGCAAGGCGGGAACCAGGTAGGAAAAGGTTTTGCCGACACCCGTACCGGCTTCCACCACCAGAACGCCGCCCTCCTCGATCGTGCGGGCAATTGCCAATGCCATGTCAGTTTGGCCTGTTCGCGGCGTGAACTCTTGGATGGCGTGTGACAAGGCACTGCCAGCCTCGAACGCCTGCGCCACCTGGTTCTGAAGCGACATTCTCAGGCGGGCCTGTCCGGAGATAGGAAAATCCTCAAGCGCGCCATTTCATCCTTCAGGGACAAACGCCGCTTCTTCAGGCGTTGCAACATCAGCTCATCGATCGGAGGTGCCATCGATGCCCGGTCGATCATGGCGTCCAGATCCGCATGTTCGATGGTCAATTCGATCAGTCGTCGATCAGGAGAATGAAGGTTGGATTCCACGAGATGGGTCTAGAATTGTTCGAACAGGGCAGGAGCGGCGGTGGAGCTTTGGCCCATGTTTCGATAATACGTCCAAGCAACGGACATTTTGAGGGCGGACCTGCGAGAGCGGTCCAAATGATGACCAAAGGCTACAGACTCACTGCGTCCACCGGCATTCACAAGGGAGACCGTGACTACCAGCAGGACCGCGTGGCGCTGCTGAACCATCCGCGCTACAACGGCTGCGTGTTGGGCGTCATTGCTGATGGCATGGGCGGCCGAAGTGGAGGACGCAAGGCTTCCGACCAGGTGATCATGACAGCCAAGCAACTGTTCGAGCGTTATTCGCCCGACAGCGACGATGCCTCCGGGCTACTGGTCCAGATTGCGCGCGAGGCACATGTGGTAATCCGGCTCACGGCCATTTCGACAGAAGAGGAGCCGCACAGCACCTTTGCAGCCTTCTTGATCAATTCCGGCGGTGACTGCCACTGGGCGCACGCCGGTGATTCGCGCCTTTACCACTTTCACGACGCTCGGCTGGTGCGAAAGACGGTGGACCACTCTTATGTGCAACTTCTTGTCAAGCGCGGGGAGATCACCGATGAGCAGGCCAATTCCCATCCGCAGTCCAACATCCTGATGGCGTGCCTGGGAACTGAAACCGACCCGCCCGTCGACGTTCACTTCATCCCGAAGTTACGTTCCGGCGACAGCCTGCTGGCCTGCAGCGATGGTGTCTGGCACTACTACACCGACGACGAACTCGGCGACATCTTGGCAAGACGGTCGGCGCGGGAGGCGACGGAGTTCCTGATTGACAAGGCGCGCACGCGCTCGATGGGCGGCGGCGACAACCTGTCTCTGGTCATCGTGAAACTGGAACCACTGGATTGACTGGATACAGGCAGCGGTCGGGGCCGGACAGATCGCTCAAGGAACACGAAGCGCTTTTTCATCAGAACGTAGGATTTGTTCGGCGGCGCGGCGTTTGCGTTGCGCGTCATTAAGCGACAGTTCCTGGCGTCGCAAGTCGGACAACACGTCACGCCGTTCCCTGTGCACTTCAGCCAGGCAGTCGCTGACCGCGAATCGCTTGTAACACTGGGCCTCCAGGCCGGCAAAACGGGAGTGCTCCGAGGTCCGGGTCTGTCGAATACGCGCCCGCTCCAGCGCCTCGCGCTCTGCCACAGTGGTGTCAGTCTGACTCAGCGCGGCGGCGGACGCCACAGACATGGCCAGAAGGCCCACAATCTTTGAGAAATTCATGTCAAGTCAGTATCCACAATTCGACGTGCCTGCTCAATGTACTCCCGAGACTGCATTTCGTGCAACCGGGACACGGTACGGAAAAATTCGTGGGCCAACGGGCCCTCCACGTACAGTGACTCCGGCTCCACCTCGGCCGAAAGGATCAGGTGCACACGCCGGTCGTACAAAACGTCCACCAGCCAGGTGAAGCGGCGGGCCTCCGACGCCATGCGCAGGGGCATGCGTGGCACATCGCTCAGCAGCACCGTGTGGAACTGAGACGCTATCTCAAGATAGTCGTTCTGCGACCTCGGGCCGCCACACAGGGATTTGAAATCGAACCACACCACTCCGCCGGACCGGCGCCGGCAGTGGATTTCGCGTGATTCGATGTGCAGCACCCGCGCGTCGTCATGGGACTCCGCCAGCCGGTCAAAAGTATCACGCATCCGCGCATCGGCCTCGGCGCCACAAGGCACGTGGTAGAGCTTGACCTGCTCCATCACCCGTCGGCGGTAGTCCGCGCCCTCCCCGATCGGCACCACCTGCAGCCGCTCATTGAGCAAGGCGATGGCGGGTAATATCCTGGCCCGGTGCAAGCCATTCGGGTACAGGTCGTCGGGCCGGAAATTGGAGGTCGTCACGAAACCCACGCCCTGTTCAAACAAGGCCCTGAGCAACCTGTCAAGGATCATGGCGTCCGTGATGTCGGCCACGTGAAATTCGTCGAAGCAGATCAACCGGTACTTCCTGGCCATTTGCCTGGCCAGCGCATCCAGCGGATTGACAGTTCCCTGCAAGAGGGTCATCTGCCGATGAACCTCGCGCATGAATTCATGAAAATGCAGGCGGGTCTTGCGCTGAACGGTCACTGCGCCGAAAAAGCAGTCCATCAAGAAACTCTTTCCGCGTCCGACGCCCCCGTAAAGGTAAACCCCTCGGGGAATCTCCGGGCGGTTGATCAGCTTTTTGATGGCGCTGGAGCGCTGGCTGCGATAGTGTGACCAGTCCGCCGCGCACCGATCCAGGGCAGCAACAGCGGCCAGTTGCCCTGGGTCGGGTTCATAGCCCCTGAGTGTCAGTTCGCGCTGGTACGCCGCCAGGACGGTCGTCACGGGCATCCAATCTTCGCTGGGAGATCTACCACGCCACCAGTCCGGGGCCTAGAAATTGAGCGTGCGACGGTCCACAGCCAGGGCGGCCTCCTTGGTCGACTCACTGAGGGAGGGATGCGCATGGCAGATCCGGGCGATGTCCTCGCTGCTGGCCCGAAACTCCATTGCCACGACACATTCGGCAATCAGTTCACTGGCCATCGGACCCACGATGTGGACACCCAGAATTTCGTCGGTCGCGGCATCGGCCAGCATCTTGACCATGCCGGTTGTGTCACCCAATGCCCGTGCCCGGCCATTGGCCAGAAACGGAAAAGTGCCCGCGCGGTAGGCGTGGCCTGCCGCCTTGAGTTGCTGTTCGGTCTGTCCGACCCAAGCGATTTCCGGACTCGTGTAAATGACCCAGGGAATCGTATTGAAATTCACGTGCGCGTGTTGCCCGGCGATGCGTTCGGCGACAGCCACACCCTCTTCTTCCGCCTTGTGGGCCAGCATCGGGCCCCGCACCACATCCCCGACCGCCCACACGTTGGCAAGATTTGTCCTGCACTGGTCGTCGACCACGATCGCTCCGCGCACATCGAGTTGCAGGCCCACCCCGTCAGCCTGGAGGCCGGATGTGTTGGGAACGCGCCCGATCGACACGATCAATTTGTCTACGTCCAGGGTTTTGACCTCACCCTTGGCGCTGGTGAATGCCACCGACACCACCTTCTTGCCCACCTTGATGTCGCCCACTGCCACGCCCAACTCGATCTTCAAACCCTGGCGAGTGAAGGCCTTGTGCGCCTCTTTCGCAATTTGCTCATCCACTGCACCCAGGAAAGTCGGCAGGCCTTCCAGAATGGTGACCTCCGATCCCAGGCGGCGCCAGACCGAGCCCATTTCGAGGCCAATCACACCCGAGCCGATCAGACCCAGCC
>JAYVRP010000292.1:0-2175 GCA_043776215.1 Rhodoferax sp.
CCAGGCGTGGGCCTGGTGCATGGTGGTCGAGCCCAGGATCAGCACGTCGGCGCCGTCGAGTTCAATGGCCAGGTGCGCTGCCGCTTCAAGCAGCGGAAAGATCACATCCTCCTTGCCCGACAGCAGGCCCTGGTTGTCGGGGGGCACCTCGATCGCACGCACCGAGGCGCACTTGTGGTGCATGCCCAGCTCGTCCAGCGCCTTCTTGTACAGCGGCTTCCATCGGCTGGCCATGGTCAGGATGGAGAAGCGCTCGCCCAGCATCAGGGCCGTGAGCATGGAAACCTTGCCAGGCCCGAATACGGGAATGTCGAGCACCGAGCGCAGCGCGGCGACGCCGGAGTCGCTCATGGTGTCGATGCAGACCGCCGCAAACCCTTCTTGCTGGGCGCGGCAGCCGGCTTCGAAGATCGACGCGTCGGCCAGCACGAAATCGTGGTGGCTGGAATAGTTGACAGGCCCGGCCTTGACCGACCGGTATTCAAAACGCAGGTCGTCGCCGAACTGCAGGCCCGCTGTCTGTTGCTGGCGCAGCAGCAGGTTGTCGGCAGACATCGCAAAAGGCACGATCACCAGAATACGTTTCATGGCTGCAACTCCGCCAGCGCCTCTGCGGTGGACCGGACCCGGCCGAACAGGCGCTGGAAATTGCGCATCGTGACCAGGTGCAGGTCCTCGTGGGTGGTGCCGCAAGCGTCTTCCACCAGGGTCACCAGAAAGCCGCGGTCGGCCGCTTCGCGCGCGGTGGTTTCGACGCACATGTTGGTCGACACCCCGGTCAGGTACAGCTGCTCGCAACCCAGCGCGCGCAGCAGGCTGTCGATGCCGGTCGAGGCAAAGGCGCCGATGGTCGTCTTGCGCAACACGTATTCGCCCGGCAAGGGTTTGAGTTCGTCCACGATCTCATGTTCGCGGCTGCCCACGAAATTGCGGAACTCGACAAACAGCGTGCGCATATGCACCGGTGCATCCAGTGCATCGGCATGCGCCGCGCCGATGGTCACGTGCAGCACGGGCCGCTGCAGCCGCGTGAAATGCGCGCGCAGCTGCAAGGTGTTGGGCATGACCGACTGCTCGATGCGCGTGAAGCGGTAGTCGCCCACGCTGGAGCCGTCCGCCTGCAGCTTGCGCGCCAGTGCGCCCTGGCGCGAGCCGGTGGCGTATTGCATGTCGATCATCACCAGGGCCGCGCGTGAGACGTCGATAGGTCGTTCTGGCATGTAGGCGCGGATATAGTCTGCAGGGGTGCTCATGAAGCGTTCTCGGTAGTGGGTGGTGGTGGAAACTGCCCCTGCGTCGCACATAGCTGAATAATCGGGACTTTCCATTTGCCAACCGATTCACCGAAGGAGAAAATCCGATGTTCGATGGTACCGAGACGCAGACCCGGGGGCCCGCCGCCCTGGTGCGGGAGTTTCTGGCGCTGACGCAAGCGCGCAAGCTGGCAGCGGCCCAGGCGCTGCTGGCCCCTGGTTTTGTCATGCGGTTCCCGGGCGGCGCAGCGATGCACCGACTCGAAGAGCTGGTGCAGTGGGCCAGCGTTCGTTACCGTTCGGTGGCCAAGGACTTCGAACGCATGGATGTCTGCACCTCGGGCGAGCGCGTGACCGTGGTTTGCTCGGGTACATTGCACGGTGTCTGGCTCGATGGCTCGACGTTCGCAGGTATCCGTTTCATCGACCGGTTCGACATCCGTGAGGGCCTGATCCAGCAGCAGGACGTCTGGAACGACCTGGCCGAGGCCCGTTCGCAGCCTCCTGCGCCGGCATGATGGCCCCCCGGGCGGCCAGTGCTGCAGCGCTGGACGGAGGTCTTGCCCTGGCACGCAGATGGGCGGGGGCTGCGCCCCGGTTGCACAGCCGGTCGACCGCTCCTTGACTGCTGCGCGGGGTTGTCGACGGATCGGGTGGGCGTAATCCATGATTCTGATGTCTTGAAATTCATGATGCCCCACCTCAATTGTTCTGTCAATGGAACAATCACCTTGCTGAATGTGCGCTAGGTCATCGACGGGGCCCATGGCGCCATAGCGGCCATGAAGGCAAAATGGGCGTTGGTGGTTCGCACCAGGCTCAACACTTCGCGCATCCTTTCATGACCGATATCCAGAACTGGCTCGACGCCCAAGGGCTCGGCAAATACGCGGCAGAGTTCCTTGCACAGGACGTGAGCGTA
>JAYVRP010000293.1:0-2175 GCA_043776215.1 Rhodoferax sp.
GGGCGTCGTCCCGGTAGCGCTTGACGCGGGCGGCATGCTCAGGCATTACATGTGCCATGAATTGCTGCGCCTGGTCGTACACGTCGTCGGTGTCGATCAGGATGTCGCCGATATCATGGTTGAAGTAGTCGCGGATGGCACGGATCACGAGGGACGATTCCTGGTAGATCAGGTAAGCGCCTTTGCCGCCCTTGGAGGCGCCGTCGATGGCGTTCCACAGTTTGAGCAGGTAGTTCAAGTCCCATTGCAGCTCCGGTGCCGAGCGACCGATGCCGGCTGTGCGGGCAATGATGCTCATACCGTTCGGGTATTCGAGCTGGTCGAGAGCTTCCTTGAGGTCCGCGCGATCATCACCTTCGATTCGACGGGACACGCCGCCGCCACGCGGGTTGTTCGGCATCAGGACCACGTACCGCCCGGCCAGCGACACGAATGTTGTCAGGGCCGCGCCCTTGTTGCCGCGCTCTTCCTTTTCGACCTGCACCAGCAGTTCCTGGCCTTCACGGATGGCATCCTGAATACGCGCCTGGTTGGCCTGTACGCCCGGGGCGAAGTAGCTGCGGGAAATCTCCTTGAACGGCAGGAAGCCGTGGCGGTCTTCGCCGTAGTCGATGAAGCAGGCTTCGAGCGATGGCTCGACGCGCGTCACAATCGCTTTGTAGATGTTGCCTTTGCGCTGTTCGCGTCCTTCGATTTCAATTTCATAGTCGAGCAGCTTTTGTCCGTCGACAATTGCCAGCCGGCGTTCTTCGGCCTGTGTGGCGTTGATCAGCATCCGTTTCATGGGTAGCGTTCCTCTTCCTGGGGCGGGGATTGTCCGCGCGACGCGTGGGTCGCAGCGACTGATCCCCTGGTCTTTCGACCCGTTACATGCTCATGACGAGCAAACGATGCCTGGACGAACGGTTTGAAACGATGGGAATTGCCGATCCGCAGCGACTCATACGATGAGCCGCGGCGAAGGCGCGTGGACAGGGGCGAGGGGGTATTGTTGTGAGTGCGCCACCCGTGCGGGGGCGTCTTGGCCCCGTCGGACGGGGACCTCCGGTCGAGCCAACCCAGCCATCCACACAAAGATGCGTGGTAGGTGGATAAAGATCAGTCCGGTCAACACAAACATGTCGCTCAAATCCGCCTGCGAGTGGGTGTCTGGCAGGCCTGGGTATTCCATATCAATGATTCAAACCGTCGGCGTACCCGTTCGCTGCAGAAACCACCACAAGCAATTGGCTTGCAGTCTGTTTATTCGCTTACCGGAGGCATCGACCTTCCAGTGACGCTGGTGCTTGAGTGTGGACTAAACTCCAGACAAATCAACCACTTGCAGCAAGTCGCTAGTGAAAATCATTATAGGGGGCAATCTTCAGCACGGGCCCGCAAAAGTCGAAACGCTTGTGGTGGACGAGGGTGATTCCGGGCAGCGCCTGGACAACTTCCTGTTGCGCCACCTCAAAGGCGTGCCCAAGACGCACGTGTACAGGATCATTCGCAGCGGGGAGGTGCGCATCAACAAGGGCAGAGTGAGTGCCGACCGTCGCGTCGCACCGGGAGATGTGGTGCGTGTGCCGCCAGTGCGGACCTCCCAACGTGCGCAGGACAAGGCGCGCGCCGTGGCATCCGGCGGTCTGGTTGGCAGCCCGCAGGGTCGTGAGGCGCCGGCGCGCGAATTCCCTGTGCTTTTTGAAGATGACTGGCTGCTTGCCGTGGACAAACCAGCGGGCGTCGCTGTGCATGGCGGATCGGGCGTGAGTTTTGGCGTGATCGAACAGTTGCGCATGGCGCGCCCCCAGGCAAAGTTCCTTGAACTCGTCCATCGACTGGACCGCGAGACTAGCGGGATCTTGCTGGTCGCCAAGAAGCGAAGCGCCTTGAAACACTTGCAGGACCAATTCCGCGAGCGGGAGACTGGCAAGACCTACCTGGCACTTGTCGCCGGTCAATGGCCAGCCAAGGCGAAGGTGCTGGACAAGTCCCTGCGCAAATACCTGCTGCCGGATGGGGAGCGCCGCGTGCAAGTCGTGGTCAGGGACCATCCCGACGCCATGCCGGCATTGACTCTGGTCAAAGTGGCGCGTGCCGGGAAGATCTACACCCTGCTGGAAGTGACCATCAAGACCGGACGGACGCACCAGATCCGGGTGCATCTCGCTGCCGAGGGAATGCCAATCGCAGGGG
>JAYVRP010000294.1:0-7037 GCA_043776215.1 Rhodoferax sp.
GGCGACGTCCGTCTTGTCATAATTTGCAGCGCACTCCACAATTGTCGAATCAAGAGTTTCAGGAATACAGAATTGAAACCGCGTGACGCATTGGCAAACTCCGGATGAAACAGGATTTCGACTGGAGCCTGATCCGTTCTTTTCTCGCCGCGCTGGACTGCGGCAGCCTGCTTGGCGCCGCTCGCGCGCTGCATTCCAGCCAGCCCACGATCGGCCGCCACATCGCCGAGTTGGAGTCCCAGCTGGGGGTGGTTCTTTTCGAACGCACCGGGCGCGGCCTGTTGCCCTCCGAGACGGCGCTGCGGCTTGCCGAGTCGGCCCGTGCCATGGAAAGCGCGGCCCTGCAGTTGTCGCGCAAGGTCTCGCTGGCCGAGTCCGGGGTTTCCGGCACGATCCGCCTGACCGCCAGCCAGCCGGTGGCCTGTGTGCTGCTGCCGCCGCTGCTGGCTCGTATGCGCCTGGCGCTGCCCGAGGTGCAGGTCGAGCTCGTGGTGAGCAACGAGGTCAGCAACCTGTTGCGGCGCGAGGCCGACATTGCCCTGCGCATGGTGCAGCCCGACCAGGCGACGCTGATTGCCAAACGCATCGGAAAAGTCACGCTGGGCGCCTATGCGCATCGCGACTACCTGCGCCGCCGGAACGCGCCGTTGCAGCCCTCGGACATGGTCGGGCATGACCTGGTCGGGCACGACACCTCCAACGTGATCGTGCAGGGGTTCGCCAAATCCGGCTTTACGCTGCAACGGGAAGACTTCAGTTTTCGCACCGATGACCTCATCGCCTACACCGAGGCCGTGCGCGCAGGCCTGGGCATCGGTTTCCTGGCCGATTACGTGGCCCGCGCAGATGACGCCCTGGTTCGGGTATTGCCGATGCTGAAGATTCCCGCGTTGCCCATCTGGCTGGCCGTGCACCGCGAGATCCGCACCAGCCGGCGAATTCGCGAGGTGTTCGACTTCCTGAGCGAGGTCGTGCCTGCGGCACTGTGACCCTTTCACGCCCTGGCAACGAACCAACTGGAGACACCTGCCCATGCTGCACCAACTCAACGAGTGGTACCCGATCCGCTACACGGCCTTTGGCGCGTGTGTCCTGGGCCTGGCCCTGAGCGTCTTTTCGCTGGTGGCCTTTGGTCAGGGTGCTGCCCTGGTGCTGCTGTTCCTCGTGCTGGCGGGGATCGGTGTCTACGATGTCGTGCAAACCAGGCGCTCCATCCTGCGCAGTTACCCGGTCATCGGGCACCTGCGATTCATGCTCGAGTACGTTCGGCCCGAGATCCGGCAGTATTTCCTGGAAAGCGACAACGACGCGACACCGTTCTCGCGTTCGCAGCGCTCGCTGGTCTACCAGCGCGCCAAGGGTGACTCCGACAAGCGGCCTTTCGGCACACAACTCGATGTGCATGCCGAGGGTTACGAGTGGATGAACCATTCGATGGTGCCGAGCAAGGTGGCCTCGCATGATTTCAGGGTCTGGATCGGCGGCACACCCGATGACGTGGCCCTGCAGTCACCGGACTGCGGGCTGTGCACGCAGCCCTACCACGCCAGTGTCTTCAACATCTCGGCCATGAGTTTTGGCGCCTTGAGCGCGAACGCGATCCGGGCTCTGAATGCGGGCGCCCGGCTCGGCCGTTTTGCGCACGACACCGGAGAGGGGTCGATCTCGGAACACCACCGCGCGCATGGCGGCGACCTGATCTGGGAGATTGGCTCGGGTTACTTCGGATGCCGCAACGATGACGGCAGTTTCAACGCCGACCGGTTTGCCGAAAACGCCCGGGACCCTCAGGTGAAGATGATCGAGATCAAGCTCAGCCAGGGCGCCAAGCCAGGGCATGGCGGCGTGTTGCCCGGCCCGAAGGTGACGGCCGAGATCGCCGCCGCGCGTGGTGTGCCCGTGGGCGTGGATTGCGTCTCGCCCGCCTCGCACAGTGCTTTTTCCACGCCCATTGAACTGATGCAGTTCATCGTGCGCCTGCGCGTGCTCTCGGGCGGCAAACCGGTCGGGTTCAAGCTGTGTATCGGGCACCCGTGGGAATGGTTCGCCATCGTCAAGGCCATGTTGTCCACCGGTATCACGCCAGATTTCATCGTGGTCGATGGTGCCGAAGGTGGCACAGGTGCGGCACCGCTGGAGTTCACCGACCATGTGGGTTCGCCCTTGCAGGAAGGCCTGCTGCTGGTCCACAACACACTGCGTGGCGTTGGCCTGCGTAATCGCATCCGCATCGGTTGCGCCGGCAAGGTGGTGAGTGCCTTCGATATCACCCGCATGATGGCGCTGGGTGCCGACTGGTGCAACAGTGCCCGCGGTTTCATGTTCGCACTGGGCTGTCTGCAGGCCCAGACCTGCCACACCGGCCACTGCCCGACCGGCGTGACCACTCAGGACCCGCTGCGCCAGCAGTCGCTGGTGGTGGCGGACAAGACGCACCGCGTTTTCAGCTTCCACAGTCTGACGCTGCACGCGCTGCTGGAACTGGTGCAGGCCGCAGGCCTGAGCCATCCCAGCGACATTACGGCCCACCATATCGTGCGCCGCTCGACCGACCAGAAGGTCAAGTCCCTGGCGCAATCGATCCTGACCCAGATGGCCGACGGCGCCCTGCTGCAGCACGATCTGGGTGCATTGCCTTTGATCTACCGGCAGTCGTGGCCGCAGGCCAGTGCCGGGAGTTTCATGTTGCAGGCGCAGTAACCGACCGAACCGTGACCCCCAGCGCCGCCAGGCGCTTGCGCAGGCGCAGCACCTGCCGGTCCTTGCTTAGCAACAGCGCGCCGTGCGCCACGGCCAGGTCGATGAACACCTGGTCATCCAGGTCGGTACATCGGACAGCGGACGGCACGGCCGCTGCGAGCATCCGGCTGAGCTGGTCGTAGCGGGCCAGCACAGCATCGGGGTTCTGCCCGTGTGTCAGCAGGCGTGAAACGATTTTCGGATAGGCCAGCACCCGCAACAACTCCAGGCGCATCGCCGGCGTGGTGATCCAGATCACATCCGGATTCGCCAACGCATCCGCCAGGGAGCCGGTCGCCGGGTCGCGGAACACCAGCAGGTCGAGCACGATGTTGGTGTCGAGCACCAGCACCGTGCTTCCCTGGGTGGCTGGGACGTTCAAGCGGACGATGGCGGCCGTGCATCACTGCGCGCCGAGCCCTGCACCATGTCGAAGCGGAACAGCCGGCACTCGATGGGGCCATTCCACAGGGGCACCCGGCGCGATTCCTTCAGGCGCATCTTGCCGGGCAGTTTGAGATCAGGCGATAGTACCCAGGCGCTCCAGCCGGCGTAGTTCTTCTTCCAGTGGGCGGCGAGTTGCACGAAAAAGTCACCGCCATCGGCGGTCTGCGCCTGCTCGCGCCCACCGGCCTGGGCTGGCGGCCCCTCGTCGGTGCCGTGCGCCGCAGGGTTGCGCCGGCGCGTTGCGTGCCGTGCACCGGCGCCGGCGATCCCGGCGGCTTCGATGCGCTCGCCGTACGGCGGGTTCACGAGCATCACGCCCGGCGCGGGGCAGGGCGGCATACGCTGCAAGGCGTCGCCACCGCGAAATTCGATGGCCTGCGCCACACCGGCGCGTTGCGCGTTGCGTTGTGCGAAGTCGACCATGCGGTGGGCCACATCACTGCCGAATATCGACACGGTGCTGCCTGCGGCCGGTGGCCGCTGCGCGCGCACGGCCTCGGTCTGGATGGCGGACCACACATGGGGCTGGAACGGCAGCATCTTCTCGAACGCGAAGCGCCGCAGCATGCCCGGCGCCATGTTGCATGCGATCTGCGCTGCCTCGATGGCAATCGTGCCGCTGCCGCAACAGGGGTCGTACAGCGGCCGCCGGGTGTCCTCGGCCCACCCGCTGGCCGCGATCATGGCAGCGGCCAGGGTTTCTTTCAATGGTGCCTCGCCTTTGTCCTCGCGCCAGCCGCGTTTGAACAAGGCGTCCCCCGAGGTGTCGATATACAGCGACACGGTGTCGGTGGTCAGGTGCGCGTAGATGCGGATGTCGGGCCACTGCGTGTTGACATCAGGCCGCACGCCGCCGGCCTTGGCGCGGAAGCGGTCACAGATGGCGTCCTTGACCTTCAATGCCGCGAAGTTCAGGCTGGTCAGGGGACTGTGCTGGGCCGTGATCTCGACCTTGATCGACTGGCGCGGGGTGAACCAGATCTCCCAGGCCACTTCACTGGCGGCACGGTACAAGTCCTGCTCGTTGCGGTACTGGGCATGAAAAAGCTGCACCAGCACGCGTTGCGCCAGCCGGCCGTGCAGGTTGAGCAGCATGGCATCGCGCCAGGCGGCCTCCAGCAACACGCCACCACGCCACTTCTGCACGCTGTCGGTGCTGCGCGCCGTGATGCGCGCGACCTCGGCCACCAGCAGGTCTTCGACCCCTGCCGCACAGGGCAAAAACAGTTGCAGGTGGTTCATGCGGTTCGCCTCACAGGGCGCGCCGCAGGTTGGCAGGTGCGATTTTCAAACCCTCGCGGTACTTGGCCACAGTGCGCCGGGCACAGGCGATGCCCTGCTCCTTGAGCATGTCGGAGAGTTGGCTGTCACTGAGCGGCTTGGCGTTGGACTCCGCTTCGATGAACTGCTTGATCAGCGCGCGCACTGCGGTGCTGGACGCATTGCCCCCCGACTCCGTGCCAAGCCCGGACCCGAAGAAATACTTGAGCTCGAATGTCCCGCGCGGCGTGGCCATGAACTTGGCGGTCGTGACGCGGCTGATGGTGGACTCATGCAGGCCCAGTTCGTCCGCAATCTCGCGCAGCACCAGCGGGCGCATCGCGAGCACGCCGTGCTGGAAGAAACTTTTCTGGCGCTCCACGATGGCGCTGCTGACCCGCAGGATGGTGTCGAAACGCTGCTGGATATTCTTGATGAACCAGCGCGCCTCCTGCAGCCGCTGCTGCAAGGCAGCGTGGTTCGACGCATCGGAGCCGGTACTGCGGTGCTGCTTGAGCGCGTTGGCATAGATGTCGTGCACGCGCAGGCGCGGCATCACCTCCGGATTGACCTGCGCCCGGAACCGCATCTGCGCCCCCTTGCCGACCTGGACCACGAGCACATCCGGTATGACGATGTTGCGCTCCACGTTGACAAAGCGGCGCCCCGGCTTGGGCTCCAGCCGGCCTATCACCGTGATGGCCTCGCGGATCGACGCGTCGTTGGCAGCACACACCTGCACCAATCGCTTGATGTCACGCCGCGCCAGCAGGTCCATCGGTTGGGAACAGATGCGCATGGCCACGGCCAGCACGCGCTGCCGCAGCGCATCGGCCGGCAGGGCTCGGCGCATCGCACGCAATTGCAGGCGCAGGCATTCACCCAGATCCTTGGCGCCGACACCCACCGGATCGAAATCCTGCAGGATGCGCAGCGCCACCGTCAGGTGGTGCACCAGTTGTTCGGTCTGCTCCTCATCCTGCGGCGAGAGGGTGGCGGCCAGCGACGCCAGCGTGTCCTCCAGATAACCATCGTCGTTGAGCGACTCGATCAGAAACTGCAAGGCGACACGGTCTTCCTGCCCCAGGCGCGACGCCAGGGCCTGGCGGTGCAAGTGGGATTGCAGCGTCTCCTGGGTGCGCGCCAGTTCGCCGGCGTCGATGTCGTCGCCCACGTCCAGGTTGTTGGTGTGCGCCTTGGCGTCGCCGCCCCACTCGCTGTCATCCGGGGCCATCTCGACCGTGCCGTCGCCGTCCCAGCTCTCGGCGTCGGCCGCCGAAAGCGGCGTCACCGCATCGTCACTGGCCGGACCTGGCCCGCTCGAATCGCCCACGTAATCGGCGGGCGCGGTCGCGACGAGCTCGGCCTCGCGGTCGGCCTGGTGCACCGGTGCATCCACCTGTGCCAGACCGAAATCCTCGCTTGCTGGCACTTCTTCCGACACCTCCAGGAACGGGTTGTCGTCCAGCATCTGGCTCACCTCCTGGCTGAGCTCCAGAGTAGACAGCTGCAACAGGCGGATCGACTGCTGCAACTGGGGCGTCAGCGCCAGGTGCTGGGAAATGCGGAGCGATAAGCCCGGTTTCATCTGGAACACATTCCGCTACATCCTGAAGTGTTCACCCAGGTACACCCGGCGCACATCCGCGTTGCCGACGATCTCCGCGGGTGTTCCCTGCGCAAGCACATGGCCGTCGCTGATGATGTAGGCGTGGTCGCAGATTCCGAGCGTCTCGCGCACATTGTGGTCGGTGATCAGCACGCCGATGCCGCGCGACTTCAGGAAATTGATGATGCGCTGGATCTCGATCACCGCGATTGGGTCGATGCCCGCAAACGGCTCATCGAGCAGGATGAAACGCGGCTGCGTCGCCAGTGCGCGGGCAATCTCCACGCGGCGCCGTTCACCGCCGGAGAGCGCCAGCGCAGGCGATTGGCGCAGGTGGTCGACACGCAAGTCGCCCAGCAGGGCCGCCAGGCGCTCATCAATAAGCGCTGGTGCCAGCGGCTGCCCTTGTTCATCGGTCTGCAATTCGAGCACCGCGCGCACGTTGTCCTCGACGTTAAGCTTGCGAAAGATCGACGCTTCCTGGGGCAGGTAACTCAGGCCCAACCGGGCACGCCGATGGATCGGCATGTGTTCGACCGAGTGGCCGTCGATCGTGATGTCGCCGGCGCTGACCCGCACCAACCCGACGATCATGTAAAACGAAGTGGTTTTACCTGCACCATTGGGGCCGAGCAAGCCGACAACCTCGCCCTTGCCGACCGCCAGAGAAACATCTTTCACGACGGTACGGCTACCGTAGGTCTTCTGCAGGTGGCGCGCCTCGAGCCGGCTGACCGCAATCTCGGTCGCCGGCACGGTGGCCAGTTCGGTCACTTTTTGTCCCCGCCGAGCGTGGCAGAACGGCGTAACGTCGCTGCGGCACTGGCCGCTGGTACGGGCGGCGCTGCTGTTGGCCGGTTTTCGTTGTTGACGCGGGGCGTCAACATGGCGCGTACCCGTGGCGTACTGCCATCTGCTGCGGCGCGGGTGGCACCGCCATCGACCGTCAACACACTGGTGGTGTTGTCATAGATGATCACCA
>JAYVRP010000295.1:0-2173 GCA_043776215.1 Rhodoferax sp.
CTCGATGATCCTGCGCGGTGACAGCAAGCTGCTGATCGAAACCCCCGAAGGCAGCACGGAATCCCTGATCATCGGAGGCTTGCGCATGTTGAGCGGCAAGCTGCTGTCGGTGTCACGTAATTCGCCCATGAAGCTCACGTCGTCCACCGCCACGATCGGCATTCGTGGAACCGGCTTCTACATCGAGTCCGATCCCGAGCGCACCTATTTCTGCACCTGTTATGGTGCCACCGAGGTGCAGGCCACGGCAGATCCGCAAAGTCGCGAGAGCATCGCCGCGTCACACCATGACCGGCCGGTGTATATCGTGGCCGATGGTAGTGCCGGCAACAACATTCGCAACGCACCTTTTGTCAACCATACTGACCAGGAGCTCGCACTGATCGAGACCCTGGTAGGCCGCAAGACACCGTTTGTGTTCTCGAACGACGTGTACACCGGTCCGCGCCGGACGTATTAGGCCCGGCCGAAGAAGGCGTCCGGCGCGTCAGATTTCGGGCGCGCCGTTCAGGATCCAGTTCAGGAATTTGTCGTAGTCGGCGCGCGCCGGCGCACCGGGCACCTGGCTGGAGTCAAAACCCAACCTCAGGCCACCATTGTGATGGTGGTTGGAGGGCTTGCGCAACAGCGGGCTGGCCACGATATCGGTGAAGTTGATGCGCCCACGCAGTTCGGTGTAGAACCAATGGTCGTTGGTGGCGTCATTGCCGTTGCCGGTACCTGCCCGGTCGTAACTGGCGTACCAGATGGGTGGAATCACGACGCCATTGCCGCCGGGCTGGTGGCAGGTGGTACACGCGCCGGCTCCACCTTGCAGCGTCGCCTTGATGTCGGCAAATCGCAACGCAGTCGGCACATACGGCAAGGTGTTGTCCACCACGATTGTCAACAACGCCGGGGTGCTGGTGGCGGTGGCGGAGCTGGCCACCAGCTGCAGCACATAGGTTCCGTCGATCGTGGCCGTGAAAGTGGGCTGTGTGCTCGCCGTCTGGGTCAAGGTGGCCCCACCCGCCGGCCCGCCGACGAGACTCCACTGGTAGGTGCCGGAATACAGGCTCATCCCGGCCGAGAGCGTGGTGGCGCCCTGCCGGACGACCCGGTCGGGTCCCGGGTCGGCAATGGGGCGCCCGGGCATGGAGGCGCCATCCGCAAACCCCGCGGCGTGCAAGATGCTGGTGAGGTCGCTGACCAGATACCTGCCCATGGTCTGGAAAATACTGGCCGTGCTCCAGAATTTGTCGTAGATCAACTTGGCCAGCGGCATGTTGCCACGGTCTGCGATATGGACCTTGATGCGGTCCTTGTAGCTGTCGAATTGGGTGAAGGTTTCGAAACTGATATCCGACTGGTTGCCCGTGCCGCGCAGAAGGTGGCACACCCGGCACGACTGCGACTGCACATCCAGATACAGCGCCGACTGCCCTTTGGCAATCCAGTCGGCTTCCACATAGTTGTCGATGATGGATGCGGTGGCGTCCGGCATGCCATCGGTCGGGGTGACACGGGCCGTGCCACCTCCATACATCGCCTTGAGGTGGGCAGCGGCCGTCCCCTGGTATTCGTCCTGGATCGCAATGCGGCGACATGCATCTTCGGCCAGGAGAGACACCGTTCCGGTAGGCAGGGGAAACGAGCACAGGACCATCTTGTTGATGACCTTCATCTCGGGCTCCAGCGCCGCACGCGAGAAGCCGGAAATGGTGGAGTAATCAAATGCTGCAGGCTCGAAGGGATGCAGCCGGGCCTGCAAATCTCCGCGGTGTTGAGAAAACCCGTTCATCACCAGGGGGAAGAGCTGTTTTCCGGTGGCATCCGGCGGGGTGAGCGGGTCACCACGCCCGCCGTGACAGGAAGTACACACGGTCGGCATGGCCTTGGCGGGACGGCCGTCCAGGCTGATCGTTGCGAGTCGGGCGCCGGTGGTCGGATTGAAGGTATAGAACTTGACGAAATTAGCGTTGGCGGGGCGTCCACCCACACCTGCGAGCGGGCCCGGGCTGAATTCGATCGCATTGGTGCCCAGGTGCCAGGTGGAAACCTGCGTGATCGCCGCCTCCAGATTCAAGGGCGAGTAACCGCCGTAGGCACCCACCAGGTAGTTTTCCACCATGAAGGCCATCGTGCCGTCCGGGTTCTGGTGCGCGGTCATGCGCCGGCCGTAACCCAGGTCGCG
>JAYVRP010000296.1:0-2173 GCA_043776215.1 Rhodoferax sp.
GTCCTTTCCTTACCGACCGGTGTTCACATAGCGAGGGTTTGGGCCAGCCGTTCTGCACAGTCCTGCGCCTGCCTGGCATCCCGGGCCTCGACCATCAGGCGCAGCAGTGGCTCGGTTCCACTGGCGCGGATCAGCACCCGTCCGGAATCTCCAAGCTCTGCCTCGACGGTCCGGGTTTCTGCTGCGAGCCGCTCGTTGGCCCTCCAGTCCTGGTCGGCCCCCAGACGAACATTGATCAGGGTTTGCGGAAACAGCGTCAAACCTGCCAGCAACTGGGCCATGGTCTGCCCGCTGCGCACGCAGGCCTGCAGCACCTGCAACGCGCTGATCAAGCCATCGCCCGTCGTGTGCTTGTCGAGGGCCAGCAAGTGGCCGGAGCCTTCGCCCCCCAGCGTCCAGCGGTGCTTTTCCAGTTCTTCCAGGACGTAACGGTCGCCCACTTTCGCCCGCACGAAATGCACGCCCCGCTCTTTCAGCGCCACTTCGACCGCCATGTTGGTCATCAAAGTGCCCACCACACCGGGAACATGTTCGTCGCGCCCGAGACGGTCATCTGCCAGCAAATACAACAACTCGTCTCCGTTGTACAAGCGCCCGTTGGCATCCACCAGTTGCAAGCGATCGGCATCCCCGTCGAGGGCGACGCCATAGTCAGCCCTGTTGCCGATCACGGCGTCAACCAGCGCCTGCGGATGTGTGGCCCCCACCTCGTGGTTGATGTTGAGCCCATCCGGTGAGCACCCGATCGCGATGACCTCGGCACCGAGTTCATGAAACACTTTGGGAGCGATGTGGTACGCGGCCCCATGCGCAGCATCCACCACGATACGGACGCCCTTGAGTGTGAGGTCATTGGCGAAGGTACTCTTGCAAAACTCGATGTACCGCCCTGCAGCGTCTTCCAGTCGGCGTGTTTTGCCAAGGTTCGCGGAGTCAGCCCACACCGGGTCTTCTTCGAGCGCCGCCTCGACGGCGATTTCCCAGGCGTCCGGAAGTTTGGCTCCCTGGGCGCTGAAGAACTTGATGCCATTGTCCGGAAACGGGTTGTGGCTGGCACTGATCACCACACCCAGCGAAGCGCGTTGGGCGCGCGTCAGGTAGGCCACCCCCGGTGTCGGCAAGGGGCCCAGCAAAACCACATCCACGCCAGCGGAGTTGAAGCCGCTCTCCAGCGCACTCTCCAGCATGTAACCGGAGATACGGGTGTCCTTGCCGATCAACACGGTCGGCCGCGACTCGGAGCGTTTCAGCACGCGCCCGACCGCATGCGCCAGGCGCAAAACAAAATCGGGTGTGATAGGAGAACGCCCGACGGTTCCGCGGATGCCGTCCGTGCCAAAGTACTTTCTTGTCATTGCGGTCCCCTTGATATGGTTGGATTCCAGCCAGGCAGCTGGTTATTGGATAGCCTTCAGCACTGAGAGGGCCTGGATGGTCTCGCGCACATCATGGACCCGCACGATCCTGGCCCCACGCTCCACTGCCAGCACGGCGGCAGTGACACTGGGAACCATGCGCGCGTGGATATCCATGGTTGCCAGGCTGGCCAGTGACTTGCTCGTAGCGCTTGCCAACGATGATTTGCGCGACCAGCCAGCGACCAGCGGAAAACCCGCGCCCAGAAACTCGCCTTGCCGCCCAAGCAGGACGAAGTTTTGCGCGACGGTCTTTCCAAAGCCGATTCCCGGGTCCAGGACGATGCGTTCCCGGGCGACACCAAGACCCAGCAGTTGCTGCGCCGCCGCCACCAGGAATTCGAGCACCTGCGGGATGACATCCCCTTGCATGGGCTCGGACTGCATCGTCAGTGGCTCGCGGTGCATGTGCATCAGGCACACGCCACATTGCGGATGGGCCGAAACCACGTCGCGAGCGCCATCTTGCCGCAGCGCCCAAATGTCGTTGATGATGTCGGCACCGAGCTCCAGCACGGCGCGCATGACTTGCGGCTTGTAAGTATCGACCGAGACCGGCACCCCGAGTTTCACGGCCTCCCGCACGACCGGAATGACCCTCGCCAGCTCGTCTGCCAGCGGCAAGGCGATCGCCCCGGGGCGGGTGGACTCACCACCAATATCCAGCATGTGGGCACCATCCGCCAGCAACTTCTCGCAATGTGCCAATGCAGTTGCAAGTGCCGCGTGCTCGCCACCATCCGAAAACGAATCCGGCG
>JAYVRP010000297.1:0-2170 GCA_043776215.1 Rhodoferax sp.
GGCACGCCGCCGGCAATCAGGAACTCTTCTTCGGTGCCGATCAGCAGGTCAAATTGGTGCAGTACCGCCTGCAATTGCGCTGTCACGTCGGGACTGGCGACGAACCGGTTGGCTCCCTCGCCGCGTTTCGTCAGCCCCCACAGCACCGGCCGGTAGTCGATGTCCAGAACCCGCAGCACCCGGTGCTTGTGGGCGTAAGCCAATGCAGTGGTGGACGCGGCCCGCACCGGCGGCGCGCTCAGGTGGGTGCCGGTGACAAGCAGCGCGCGGCAGTCGGCGATGAAGGATTCGCTGATCAGGTCGGCGTCCAGCGCCATGTCGGCGCAGTTCTCGCGGTAAAACAGCAGCGGGAAGGTATCCCGGTCCTTCAGGCCGAGCAGCACCAGGCCGGTCAGGCGTTGCGGGTCGACCTGCACTTGCGAAATGTCGCAGCCTTCGCGCTCCAGCGTCTCGGTAAGAAATCGGCCCATCTGCTCGTCACCAACGCGCGACAACATGGCCGAGCGCAAACCCAGCCGCGCCACGCCAAAGGCGATGTTGGCCGAACTGCCGCCGAGGTACTTGGCAAAGCTCGACACATCCTCCAGCCGTGCGCCTACCTGCTGCGCATACAGATCGACGGCGAGGCGTCCGAGGCAGGCGAGGTCGTGGCGGCGGCCGTTGGGGATATGAAGGGGGGACATGGGTGTCATGGAAGATTGTTAGAGGGCCGTGAGAGGAAATTCCGTCAGGCACTCCCATTCTCTGATGGGAATGGTGCCGGACGAGCGGATGATCGCCAGGCGGTCGAACACGATGTGCCGGGAGTCGAACTCTTCACTCAGCAACCGGCGCATGCCGATGTTGTCGGGGTGTGGCTCCCCGTAGGCCAGACTCAGGTGTGGAAAAGGAGACAGGCCAACGCGCGTCCCGGTAATCCCGCGCATGGCACGTTGCATGCTGGCAAATTCGGGTCGATCATCGAGGCGCAGGTAGAGGCACCGAAAGAAATGCGCGCTGCATTCGGCCTGGCGGACCTGCCAGCGCAGGGCCGCCAGGCGTGTCGCCAGGTGTTGGACGGGTTCATGCAAACGCTCCGGTGGCAGGGCAATACCCCCCTGTACCGTCACGTGCGGCGCAAAACTCGCGCCGCCCAGAAGGATCGACAGGCGCGTGATGGTGTCGACCAGGCCGGCTTCTTGTTCGTGATCGGGCAGCAGCCAGACGGAATACTGGCCGGCCGGGGCTGCGGGGACGCGGTGCTTGGGCATGTGGGCGTTCTATCTTCCGCCACGTGCGATCCGCCTTGGCACCGCGAGCGGCATGGGTCTTGCGCGCGACCAACAGTGGCTGGAGAAGATGACCACATCGTGACAGAAAGGAATAAATATGCACCAGTGAAAACACTTAGAATTATTTTTCCATTTTCTATTTCGTGGCACACACCAGCCCGGCATGACAGCACCCCGTCCACGTTCGCGCGCTGCCTTCGTCGCGGCCCCCAGCCCGGCCTCGGAGCGCCTGCTTGCGGCGATCACGGACGATTTTGCGTCGCTGAGCCGCCAGCTCAAGCTGATCGCGCAGTATGTGGAGCAGCACCGGGACCGTATCGGTCTGGACCGGATCCAGGATGTCGCCGAGCGCTGCGGGGTGCAGCCGTCGGCGGTGATCCGTTTTGCCAAGCGCTTCGGGTTTTCCGGTTACACGGAGATGCAGAAGATCTTCCGGGATGGCATCGAGCAGCAGATCGCGCCCAGCCGAAATTACCAGGCGCGCATCCGCAGCGTGATCAATGCCGCGCAAGGCCGGTTGAGCAGCGCCGACATCGCCGACGAGTTCATCGCCGGTAGCATTGCCGGCATGCAGGAGTTCAAACGGGACCTGCACAGTTCCGCGTTCGACGATGCGGTCGCCCTGTTGGCAGAGACGCCTTCGGTGTGGGTGGTCGGATCGCGCAGATCGTTCGCCGTTGCGACCTACCTGACCTACGCTTTGCAGCATACCGACAAGCGCGTGGAACTGCTGTCGGGCCTGGGCGGCATGGTCGAAGGTCAATTGCGCGGCCTGCGTGCCGGCGACGTGATGCTGGTGGTCAGTTTTGCCCCGTACGCCGAGGAGTCGCTCCAATGTGCCCGGCTGGCCGCCTCGCGCGGCGCCCGCCTTGTCTCCATCACGGACAGCCAGATGAGTC
>JAYVRP010000298.1:0-2164 GCA_043776215.1 Rhodoferax sp.
CGAGCGGTCGCGCGGCAACCCGGCAATACTGGCGCTGGCGGCGATGTCGAAGAACTCGCTCACGTCGCGTGCGCGGTGCACGCCGTAGGCGCGGAACACCGTGTCGTAGGCCGCGTCGTTGCCGGCCAGCGCGGCGGTATGCGAGGCGGCGGCCTGCGCGCCGGCCGCTGTGCGCCCCACCTTGACCAGCACCACAGGCTTGCGCGCCGCCTGCGCCGCAGCCAGCGCGCGACGCAGCTTGAAGCCATCCCGGCAGCCTTCCATGTAACCCATGATGACCTTGGTACGGGGGTCATGGGCCAGCCATTCCAGGCAGTCCGCGAATTCGACTTCGGCCTCGTTGCCGGTGGTCACCCACTGCGAGAAGCCGATGCCGCGTTCGCGCGCCAGCGCATACGCATAACCGCCGAAAGCGCCGGACTGGCTGACCAGCCCGATATTGCCCCGGCGCACGCGGCCATTGCCTGGCACCGGGCAGAAGGTGGCGTAGACATCGTTGTGCAGGTTCATGAACCCGAGGCAGTTCGGGCCGATCAGACGCACACCTGCGGCGCGCGCAGTCGCGGCCAGGCGCGCTTGCGCCAGCGCGCCTTCGGCACTGATCTCGGCGAAGCCGGAGGTGAACAGAACCACGCCGCGCACCCCGGCGGCAATGGCGTCTTCGAGGGCGTCCTGCGTGAGGTGGGCCGGTACGGCAAAGATCGCCAGATCAACCGGGGCGCCAATGGCACTGATCGAAGGGTGTGAACCCAGTCCCTGGATCGTCCCGCCCCGCGGATTGACAGGGTAGACCGTTCCCTGGTAGCCAAAACGCAGATTGAAGTCCACAGGGATGCCACCAATCTTGCTGGCGGTGTCGGAGGCACCCACCACTGCGATGGCGCGCGGGGCGAAGATGGCCGACAGCGTGTCGAGTCGTTGTTGCGTCGCCGTGTCGCGCAGTGATGGCGCGGAAAGGTCAGGGTGGGGCATGGTGGGTGGGTGCGCAGCACATTCCATGGCGCTTGCAAGAATTAATTCGAACGAATTAGAATACAGACATGTGGCAGTGTCAACCTCCAACGTGTCGACGGCTTGTCGCCCCGGCGTTTCCGGTGCGCCAGCCACGTTGCGCAGGGCACCATGGCTGAGTCTGCCGCCGCCGCACTGGAGCCGCCGCTGACCGCCACGGCCACGCAACTGCTCGATGTGTCAGAGCGCCTGTTCGCGCAACATGGTATCGACAATGTGTCCATCCGCGAGATCGTGCGCGCCAGCGGTCAAAGCAACCTGTCGGCGGCGCACTACCATTTCGGCACACGCGAGGCGCTGGTGGGCGCCTTGATGGTGCGGCGCATCCGCGTCATCAACACCATCCGGCATCAGCGCCTGGATGAGTTGGAGGTCGCGGGCCGGGCCACCAGTATCCATGCCATCGTGGCGGCCACGGTCGGTGTGCTCGGTGGCGTGGTCAAGTCCATGCCCTGGGGCCCCGACTACGTGCGGGTCGCCGCGCAGATGCTCATGAGCCCGCAGGCGGGAGTGCAGGCGTTCCTCGATCCGGAAACCATGAGCGGCCATTTCCGTGTCACCGCGATGCTGCGCCGCCTGGTGCCACAATTGCCGACGCGCGTTTTCAAGGACCGCGTCTGGATCCTGAACAACGAGAGCACCTACAGTCTCGCGCGCTGGATCCAGGCGCATGGCCCGGTCACCGCGTCGACCAACCGGCGCTTTGTGTCCCTGATCCGCAATACCAGCGATTTCCTGGCTGCGGGCATGGCTGCTCCGGTGGGCGCACCGGAGACCGCAGACAGCGTAGCATCCGTCGCGGCCGGCCCATGACGCTATGCAGACCGCCCGCAGTGGCAGCCATGAATTTTTGTCCGAGACTCCAACATTTTCGCCACCACCCACCAGACCATCCCAAGGAGACATCCATGTTCAGGAAAACCATCGGCGTCGCGCTGCTAGCAGCATCCGTTCTCTGGCAGTCCGAATCCCAGGCGCAGGCGCCGTGGCCGAGCAAGCCGGTCAGGGTCGTGGTGGCCGGCGCGCCCGGCAGCGGTACCGATATCGTGGCCCGTGCGTTCACCGAGTCGCTGGCCAAGACCTTCGGGCAGCCGTTCATCGTGGACAACAAGGCCGGCGCCAACGGACTGATCGGCACCGACGCGGTTGCCAA
>JAYVRP010000299.1:0-2160 GCA_043776215.1 Rhodoferax sp.
GGTCAGCTGGTTGTCGGGTGACACCGTGGCCACAGTGCTGTTCGCCCTGGTCTCGTTCTTTGCGCTGCGAGAGTTCCTGACCCTGTCGCCGACGCGCCATGGCGACCACCGCAGCCTGGTATTGGCGTTCTTCGTGATCCTGCCGCTGCAGTACGTGCTGGTGGGCACCAAGCACTTCGACCTTTTCACCGTGTTCATTCCGGTGCTTGTATTCCTGGCCAGGCCGGTGGTGAGTGCACTGGCCAACGACCCCCTGCGTTTTCTTGAGCGCAACGCCAAGCTGCAATGGGGCATCATGGTCTGCATCTATGGCATGAGCCATGTGCCGGCCCTGTTGCTGCTGGATTTCCCGAAGTTCAGCGACAAGAACGCGTTTCTGGTGATCTTTCTGGTGCTGGTGGTGCAAACCTGCATGGTGGCGCAGTATTTCGCGACACGCAGGCTGCGGCGTGCGCCGGCCGCGCCGGCCATCAGCAGCAGTTTCAACTGGCCGAGCTGGTGCATCGGAGTCGGTGGCGGCAGCCTGCTCGGCGGGCTGCTGGCCGGCGTCACGCCGTTCTCGCCAGGTCAGGCCTTCGCGATGGCGTTTGTCGCCTGTGTGGCCGGGTCCCTAGGGCACCTGGTGATGAAGGCCATCAAACGCGACCGCGGCATACCGAGCTGGGGCAGGCAGGGGGCGTCTGTCACCGGCGCCGGTGGCCTGCTGGACCGCGTGGATGCGTTGTGTTTCGCAGCGCCGGTCTTCTTCCATTCGGTGCGATGGTACTTCGAGTTGTGAACCGTTGATGCGTATCCTTGGAATCGATCCCGGCTTGCGCACGACCGGATTTGGCGTGGTGGATGCCGACGGGTCGACCCTCAGTTATGTCGCCAGTGGCACGATCAGCACCTTGCACCTGGATACAGCGAACCTGCCAGCGCGCCTGAAGGTGTTGTTTGACGGTGTGCGTGAAGTCGTGCAGCGTTACCAGCCCGATTCGGCGTCAGTCGAGATCGTGTTCGTCAATGTCAACCCGCAGTCCACACTGCTGCTGGGGCAGGCGCGGGGCGCCTGTATCACCGCTCTGGTGTCGACCGATGTGGTCGTGGCCGAATACACGGCGCTGCAGATGAAGCAGGCCGTGGTGGGTTACGGCAAGGCCCAGAAGGTCCAGGTGCAGGAAATGGTGCGCCGCATGTTGCAACTGCCAGCGCTGCCAGGCCCTGATGCCGCAGATGCCCTGGGCTTGGCCATCACGCATGCGCATGCCGGACGTTCCCAGGCGCTGCGGGCGCAGGCGCTGCAGGCGGACCAGTGGGGCAGCAAGGCAACTGCCGCCATCCGCAAGGCGACGCGCTGATCGGGCGCGCGCGGTCAGTTACGCAGGACTTGCCCGTCGGTGGACAGTGCATGCATCACATGCTGGGGCACCACCAGTTCGCCCTGTGCATTCGGGATGGCTTCGATGTGGATCACCGGCGCTGTGCCGCGCACCCCGCCGAAGATGGTCGCGAAAGCCGAGTCGGCGGCGTCGCGCCCCGTGCCAAAACGCACAAAACCCATGGGAATCGCCACCCCCGACGAGTCGAAGATGTACCAGCGGTCGCCCACGTAGACCTCCACATACGCGTGGAAGTCGGTCGGCCCCAGGACCGGGTCGGCGCCGTAATCGATGCCGGTGGCAAATCGCGCCGGAATGTTGACCGCGCGACACAACGCAATCATCAGGTGCGCGAAGTCGCGGCACACCCCCACTTCTTCCACCAGCGTGTCCACCGCCGTGGTGTTGCCGGTGGACGAATTGGAGCGGAAGGTCACGCGCTGGAGCACCCAGTCACGGATCGCCTGCACCCGGCTGTAGCCATGCCACAGGTGACCAAACTCCTTGACCGCAAAGCGGTGCAGTCGGTCGGACTGGCAATAACGGCTGGGGTAAATGTAGGGCAACACCTGCCCGGGCAGGTTGGCCACCGCCACCTCGTTGATCTGCCCCGGCTGGCCGATGAAATGGTCCAGGTCCACCGTGGCGTCATACCGCACGGTCAAGGGGCCCGCGAAGGCCTGGAGGCGCAGGAAGCGGGTCTGCGTGACCGTGCGGTATGACGCCACGGTGGACCTGGACCATTTCATCGGCCAGCCGGGGCAGATCAACGAGGTGGCGGTGGCCAACCTGCCCGGGC
>JAYVRP010000300.1:0-6981 GCA_043776215.1 Rhodoferax sp.
TTGCGACCGACTCGCTCGACCTTTTCCTTCGGCGGCATCGGCCTCCACAGCACGAGCAGTTTGCCGATGTGCTGGATCGGCGCGGCGCTCAGCTCGTCGGCCAGGGCGGCGAAGATCGCTTCACGGGCCACGCGGTCGTCCGAAAACACCCGCACCTTGATCAGGCCATGGGAGTTCAGGGCCAGGTCGACTTCTTTCGAGACCGCGGCGGTCAGGCCGTCGGAGCCGATCATCACGACCGGATCGAGGTGATGGGCTTGAGCGCGATGTTCCTTGCGCTCGGCGGGTGTCAGGTGGATGGCAGGCATGGCCGTATTATCCCCGCGCAATGAAGACCCAGACCAAAAGCAAAAAGGTGAACAAGGCGTGGTTGCACGACCACACGAACGACACCTATGTGAAGCTGGCGCAGCGCGAGGGTTACCGCGCCCGCGCCGCCTACAAGCTCAAGGAAATCGACGAGGACCTGCAGCTGCTCAAACCCGGGCAACTGGTTGTCGACCTGGGCTCGGTGCCCGGCGCCTGGAGCCAGTACGTGCGACGCAAGTTCGCGCCCAAGGAGGTGGGGGTCGGCGGCGCGGCGGCCGGGGCGCTGAACGGCACGATCATCGCGCTGGACGTGCTGGACTTCGAGCCGATCGAGGGCGTGGCTTTTTTGAAGGGCGACTTTCGCGAGGACAGTGTGCTGGCCGAACTGGAAGCGCTGCTTTGCGGCCGGCCGGTGGACGTGGTGCTGTCAGACATGGCGCCCAACCTGTCGGGCATCGAAAGTGCCGATTCGGCGCGCATCGCCCACCTGGTCGAGCTGGCCGTTGATTTTTCGGTCAAGCACCTGCGGCCGCAGGGGGCGCTGGTCTGCAAGGTGTTCCACGGCAGTGGCTACAGCCAGCTCACCAAGCTGTTCAAGGACACCTTCCGGACTGTCAAACCGATCAAACCCAAGGCGTCGCGCGACAAGTCGGCGGAGACCTTTTTAGTGGGTATCGGGCTCAAATCGCCTGTGCGGCCTGGCGCGCCGGGCGTCGATATACGGGCATAGTGCCGGGCAACCCCTCGATACACGAGGTCCGGGCGTGGTGATCGTGCCCCGGTGCAGGGCTTGCGTGAACTAAAATCGTCCGCATATCCGTGCCAAGGTGGATGGGGCAGACAGCCCGCCACCGTTTCTGGTTCGGTTAAAGGAGTCTCGGTGAACAATCAATGGTTCTCTAAAGTCGCTGTTTGGCTGGTGATCGCGCTGGTGCTTTTCACCGTGTTCAAGCAGTTCGACCGCGGGGTCACGCAGTCCGGGCAAATCGGCTACTCCGACTTCCTCGAAGAAGTCCGCAGCAAGCGCATCAAGACGGTGCAATTGCAAGAAGGCCCCGGTGGCAGCACCGAGATCCGCGCTCGCACCACCGACGACAAGGAACTTCGCACCACCGCGACCTACCTGGATCGCGGCCTGGTCGGCGACCTGATCAACAACAACGTCAAGTTCGATGTCAAGCCGCGCGAAGAACCTTCGCTGCTGCTGAGCATCCTGGCCTCCTGGGGCCCGATCCTGCTGCTGATCGGCGTGTGGATCTACTTCATGCGCCAGATGCAGGGTGGCGGCAAGGGCGGCGCCTTCAGCTTCGGCAAGAGCAAGGCGCGCATGCTGGACGAAAGCACCAACACCGTGACCTTTGCCGATGTGGCCGGTTGCGACGAGGCGAAGGAAGAAGTCAAGGAAGTTGTTGATTTCCTGAAAGATCCGCAAAAATTCCAGAAACTGGGCGGTCGCATTCCGCGTGGCCTGCTGTTGGTGGGTCCTCCCGGAACCGGTAAAACCCTGCTGGCCAAAGGCATTGCAGGCGAGGCCAAAGTTCCATTTTTCAGCATCAGCGGTTCGGACTTTGTCGAGATGTTTGTCGGTGTGGGCGCCGCCCGTGTGCGCGACATGTTCGACAACGCCAAGAAGAATGCGCCCTGCATTATTTTCATTGATGAAATAGATGCCGTAGGCCGTCAACGTGGTGCTGGCCTAGGCGGCGGCAACGATGAGCGTGAGCAAACCCTAAACCAGATGCTGGTTGAGATGGATGGTTTCGAGACCAACGTTGGTGTGATTGTGGTGGCTGCCACCAACCGCCCGGACATTCTTGATGCTGCCTTGCTGCGTCCTGGCCGTTTTGACCGTCAGGTTTACGTGACCTTGCCGGACATTCGTGGCCGCGAGCAAATCCTGAATGTGCACATGCGCAAAGTGCCATTGGGTCAGGATGTCAGTGCCAGCATCATTGCGCGGGGAACCCCGGGCATGTCTGGTGCTGATCTGGCCAACCTGTGCAATGAAGCCGCCCTGATGGCCGCCCGTCGCAATGCGCGCACGGTGGAAATGCAGGATTTTGAGAAGGCCAAGGACAAGATCCTGATGGGGCCAGAGCGCAAGAGCATGGTCATGCCGGAAGAAGAGCGTCGCAACACCGCCTACCACGAGTCCGGCCATGCGCTGATCGGCAAGATGATGCCCAAGTGCGATCCGGTCCACAAAGTCACCATCATTCCGCGGGGTCGTGCCCTCGGCGTAACGATGAGCCTGCCTGCTCAAGATCGTTACAGCTACGACAGTGAATACATGCTCAGCCAGATCAGCATGCTGTTTGGCGGTCGTATTGCCGAAGAAGTGTTCATGAAGCAAATGACCACTGGCGCCAGCAACGATTTTGAACGTGCAACCCACCTGGCCCGCGACATGGTGACCCGCTACGGCATGACCGATGCGCTGGGCCCCATGGTTTATGCTGAAAACGAAGGCGAAGTGTTCCTGGGCCGTTCGGTTACCAAGACCACGAACATGAGCGAGCAGACCATGCAGAAGGTTGATCTGGAGGTGCGTCGGATCATCGATCAGCAATATGCGCTGGCTCGCAAGATGATTGAAGACAACAGCGACAAGATGCATGCCATGGCCAAGGCCTTGCTGGAGTGGGAAACCATTGACAGCGACCAGCTGGATGACATCATGGCGGGCAAGGACCCCCGTCCTCCCAAGGACTGGACTCCCCGCACGCCGTCATCTGGCGGCGGTGGAAGCGGTGGTGCGCCTGCGGTCGCATCTGAGCCTGCAGCCACTGCAGCCTGATTTTTTTAATGACGCGTGAAACGGGGCCTTGGGCCCCGTTTTACATGATGCCGACCAACCGAGCTTTGACATGAATTGGCAGACGACCCGTTTCCTGATTGACCTGACGCGTCCCAAAGTCATGGGTATCGTCAACGTGACCCCAGACTCTTTTTCTGATGGCGGGCATCATGCGTCTACTCAGGCGGCCATGCGGCATTGCGAGCAATTGCTCAAGGACGGTGCGGACATTCTGGATATTGGTGGCGAGTCCACGCGCCCGGGCGCGCAGCCGCTGCCGCTGGACGACGAACTGGCGCGGGTAATTCCGTTGCTCACAGAAGCCGTCAATCTGGGCGTCCCCATCTCGGTGGACACCTACAAACCGCAAGTCATGCAGGCCGCACTGGACCTCGGGGTCGACATCATCAACGACATCTGGGCGCTACGGCAGCCTGGCGCTGCAGGAGCGCCGGGTGGCATGCAGGTGGTTGCCGGGCACCCCCGTTGCGGCGTCTGCGTGATGCACATGCATGGTGAGCCGGCGACAATGCAGATCTATCCGATGGAAGGGGATGTGGTTTTGCCAGTGCTATCGTTTTTAGAGCTGGTCACGTATAGTCTGCGGGGGCTAGGGGTCGATTCGACCCGGATTGTGATCGATCCGGGCATTGGTTTTGGAAAGACGGCCAAACAGAATTTTTCATTGCTGGCACGGCAACACGAATTGCTAGCGGGTGGCTACCCGTTGCTGGCAGGCTGGTCCAGAAAGTCCTCACTGGCTGCGGTGGCGGGTCTGCCAACTGTTTCAACGAAAGACTCGCTCCATCACGAACGGATGGTACCCAGTGTGGCCGCTGCCTTGCTGGCGGTGGAGCGGGGTGCATCCATTGTTCGGGTGCATGATGTACGCGAGACCGTTCAAGCCCTGAAGGTGTTCGGTGCCCTGAGTCTGGCCAACTAGAATCGTTGCACTTCACCATATCAAAGCAGGGACAGGGCGCCAACATGAGCAGAAAATACTTCGGAACCGATGGCATACGCGGCACAGTGGGGCAATCGCCCATCACCCCCGACTTCGTGTTGAGGCTGGCCCATGCGGTTGGACGGGTTCTCAAGAAAACCGAATCGCGTCCAACGGTGCTGATTGGCAAGGACACGCGTATTTCCGGTTACATGTTGGAGAGCGCTCTGGAGAGCGGCTTCAATTCAGCCGGTGTGGATGTGGTGCTGCTAGGCCCCTTACCCACTCCGGGCGTGGCCTACCTGACGCGTGCGCAACGCGCTTCACTGGGTGTGGTCATCAGTGCCAGCCACAATGCCTTTTCCGACAATGGGATCAAGTTTTTCAGCGCACAGGGCACCAAGTTGTCAGACGCCTGGGAATTGGCGGTTGAGGCCGCGCTGGACGAAGCGCCTGTTTGGGCTGATTCAGCCAATCTTGGCAAAGCCCGGCGACTCGACGATGCCGCGGGACGCTACATCGAATTTTGCAAGAGCGCGTTCCCCAACGACCTGACGCTGCGCGGCATGAAGATCGCTGTGGATGCAGCCCACGGTGCGGCTTACCACATTGCCCCCAAAGTTTTCCATGAGCTGGGCGCAGAGGTGATCGCTATCGGTTGTGCGCCGGATGGTTTGAACATCAACCACGAAGTAGGCGCCACCCACCCTCAAGCCCTTATCGACACAGTCAAATTCCACAAGGCCGACTACGGCATCGCACTGGATGGTGATGCTGATCGCCTGCAACTGGTGGACTCTGAAGGCCGCCTCTTCAATGGTGACGAGTTGCTGTACCTCATGGCCGACGACCGATTGGGCCGCGATGAACATGTACCCGGTGTGGTGGGCACGCTCATGACCAATATGGCGGTCGAGGTGGCCCTCAAGGCACGCGGCGTGCAGTTTGTACGGGCCAAAGTGGGTGATCGCTATGTACTTGAGGAACTGGAAAAACACAAATGGATTCTCGGCGGTGAAGGCTCCGGGCACTTGCTGGCGCTGGACAAACACACTACGGGTGACGGCCTGATCTCCTCCCTCCTGGTGCTGCAGGCCTGTGTGCGCAGTGGCAAGAGCATGTCTGAGCTGCTGGCTGACGTGACGCTGTTCCCGCAGACCCTGATCAATGTACGACTGAAGCCGGAACAAGACTGGAAATCAAACACGCGGCTAGCCAGTGAAACCAAGTCGGTAGAAGCTGAGTTGGGGCAGTCGGGACGTGTCCTGATTCGCGCCAGTGGCACCGAACCCCTGGTGCGTGTGATGGTGGAGGCCCGTGATGCCGTGCAGGCGCAGACCTGCGCCCAGCGGATTGCCGACACCCTCGCTGTTTGAACAGAAAGACATTTGCCATGACGATCTCGTTGACTGCCGGTGCAGCGCGTGTGTGCCGCGCGGACTATGCCAATCCGATGCACGCTGCCGCTGTTGTGAAGATGCTGGATGCCTATGCCCAAGACCCCATGGGTGGCGGAGAAGGTTTGAGTGACTATGCCAAAGTGCATTTGGTGCCATCGCTGGCGGCTCGACCACAAGCCTTCACGGTGCTGGCATTTGGCGGTACAGATGGTCAGCAACCCATCGGCTTGGTGAACTGCATTGAAGGCTTTTCTACGTTCGCTTGTCGCCCTTTGGTGAACGTGCACGATGTAGCTGTACTGCCAGGTCATCGAGGTCAGCGCGTTGCAGAAAAAATGCTTGCGCTGGCACAGGAAATTGCCCTTGAGCGAGGTGCCTGCAAACTCACGCTGGAAGTGCTTGAGGGCAACGCGGGCGCCATCAAGCTGTACAAGCGGATTGGTTTTGCCAACTACCAGCTCGGACAGGCCATGGGCAATGCCCAGTTTCTGCAAAAGTGGCTGGACTGACGCCAACCTCCGTCTGACCGTTACCGCAATGCAGGCGTAATTTTTGCGCCCGTCAGCTGCTCCTGCGCGGTCACCAGTGCGGGTACAAACGAGTTGCCGTGGCCCAGTGCCGATGCCATTGCCAGGCTTTGATGCACGGCTTGCCCGACCAGAGAGGGCACGTTGACCATTTCGGCCAGATGGCTGTAATAGCGCAAATCCTTGCGCGCGTTGTCCAGGCCAAACTTCAGCCCGGTGAAATCGCCATTGAGGGTTTTGGCCATGGCCTGAAACAGGCCTGAGTTAACGCCACCGGCTGAAATCACGTTCACCAGTTGCTGCACATCCACACCGGCTTTCGCACCAACAGCAAACGCCTCGGCCGTCGCCGTACAGATGGCTTGCGCCACAAAGTTGTTCAGCAGTTTGACGATGTGACCAGAGCCGGGTCCACCCACATGAAAAATGTTTTCGCAGTAAGCCTGCAATACTGGTTTGATGTGTGCAAATACCTCTGGCGTAGCGCCTACCATAGTATTGAGCTTTCCGGCTTCCGCCTCCACTGCAGAGCGGGCCAGTGGCGCGTCAACCAGCGTAACGCCCTGAAGTGCACACAGGTCGGCCAGGCGCTGGGTTGACTCCGGCTCGCTGGTCGATGCGTCGATCACGATCAGCCCGGACCTGGCCCGAGACAACACGCCATCGGCGCCCAGCATCGCGGCTTCTACCTGTGGCGTGCCCGTGACACACAGGATGACGGCATCACACGCCCCCAGATCAGCGGGCTTGGCCACTTGCCTGCCACCTGCCGCCAGCAAGTCTGCTACGCCATCCTTATTGCGATGTACGGTTAGCGACACGTCAAATCCTTTGGCTAAAAGGTTCCTGGACATGCCATGGCCCATCAATCCCGATGCACCGATGAATCCGATATGTTTCATGGAAAAAATTCCCGTGTTATTTGAGACGCGACATGACCGCCAGTCATCATAACTGCAAGAAATCCTGCCCATGAAATCTGTGATTTTCTAAGCACAAATGGAT
>JAYVRP010000301.1:0-6978 GCA_043776215.1 Rhodoferax sp.
CCGTTGGCCTGGCGCAGCTTGAGGCCACCCACCAGCACGTCATAACGGGCCTTTGCCAGGTCGCGTTTGGTCTGGAACAACTGGCTCTGGGCATTGAGCACGTCGATATTGATGCGAACACCGACCTGGTAGCCCAGCTTGTTGGCGTCCAGTGCGCTCTGGCTGGATGCCTCAGCGGCTTCCAGCGCCTTGACCTGGCCTTGGCCGGACAACACCCCGAAATACGCTGCCCGTATATTTTGCGAAACGGTTCGGCGTGCGGCTTCCAAGTCGGTGCGGGCCTTGTCTTCCAGGGCCAGCGTTTCCCTCACCCGGTTCTGGATGGCGAAACCGGCAAACAGCGGCAGGTTGAACGCCAGTGCCACGGTGGCCGTGTTGGTGCGGCTGTTCAGGAGGCTCGCCGATGTGCCATCGTTGTGGGTCATCGCATAGCTGCCGTTGAGGTCCAGTGTCGGCCGGTTGGCCGCCTGTGCCTTCTGGGTCTCGAGTTGGGCGACTTCGAGCGCCAGCGCCGACTGGCGCAGCGCCGGGTGCGTTTCGACGGCCTCGTTGACCCATACGTTCACGTCGGCTGGCACCAGGGCGGGCAGGCCCACCGGTGGCAAAAGGGATTTCGGCACAGTTCCGGTGCTGCCGACCAGTTGGTCCAGCGCCAGCCGTTTGACCAGCAAGTCGTTCTCGGCGGCGATCTGCTGCGCCACCACGAGGTCGAAACGTGCCTGCGCTTCCCGGGTGTCGGTGATGGTGCTGGTGCCGACCTCGAAATTGCGCTTGGCGGATGCCAGTTGCTCGGACACGGCGGTTTTTTGCGCGCCCACGAAGGTCAGGGCGTCCTGGGCCGCCAGCACGTCGAAGTAGGCCTGGCTGACGCGCACCACGAGGTCCTGCTCGGCCGCCTGGAGTTGCGCCTGCGCGACCGTGATGGATTTCTGGCCTTGCTCGAAGTTGAGCCAGTTGACCGGGCGGTACAGCGGTTGAGATGCGTTGACCGTGGCGCTCTGCGCGCCAAAGGCAGGGTTGGGGATGCGGATGTTGGCGTCCAGCGCCGTACGGGATATCGACATCGCCAGTCCGACGGTGGGCAAGGTACCCGCGCGCGCCTGATCGGCTTTGGCGACGGTTGCCTCGTATTGCGACTTGACCGACTGGAACGACGCGTCGAAGGCGCGTGCCGCTTCGTAGAGATCCACCAGGCTTTGCGCGCGCACCGGCAAGGCGGCGAGCACACTCAGTGCCGTCACGAGGGGGAGCAAGCGGAACGATTTCATTTTTTTCCTTCGAAAGCAGACAAGGGGAATCGGTTCAATAACGCGGAATCGTCGGGTCGACCTCGTCGGCCCAGGCATGAATGCCGCCGGCGACGTTGGCCACCCGGGTAAAACCCCGGCCCAGCAGGAAGGACGCCACTTGCATGCTGCGCCCGCCATGGTGGCACAGGCAGGCCACCGGTTGCAGCGGGTCGAGCTCGGCCAGCCGCGCCGGGATGCTGCCCATGGGAATGGTCAGCAGCGTGAAATCGCCCGCGGTGATGCTGGCCGTCTTCAACTCCGCCGGCTCCCTCACGTCGAGAACAACCGGCGGCCCGAAGGCGCGCGCATTGTCCAGCCAGGCGGCGAGGTCGCGGGGACGTACTTGTGCAATCATGACTACTAGCTTGAACGGGTGGAAATCAGAATTTGAACCGGGACGGTTCCGCAAAGTTGCAAAGGCGAGCTGCCACGGTATCCCAAGGTTGCACGGTCCGGTATTCGGTATCCCCCACACGGGTGACGAACGTGGCCCGCATCATGGGCTCATCACCAATGATGGCGCCCAGGCGTCCACCGACCTTGAGGTGTGTCAACAGGAGTTGCGGGATCTCGGCCAGCGAGCCGCTGAGCACGATCACGTCGAACGGACCCTCGACCGGCACCCCTTTGGAACCATCCAGACGGCGGACTTCAGCGTTGTGCACACCAGCCGTCTGCAAGTTGGAACGGGCCATCTTGGCCAGCTCCGCATGGATCTCCAGGGTGATCACGCGTTGAGCACGGTGGGCCAGCAGGGCCGCCATGTAGCCCGACCCGGCTCCGATCTCCAGCACCTTCTCATGTTTCTGGACACCCAGATCCTGCAACATGCGGGCTTCGACGCGGGGCGCCAGCATGACTTGCCCGCCCGCGAGAGGGATCTCCATGTCAACGAAGGCCAGCGCCTTGTGGGCGAGGGGCACAAAATCTTCGCGTTTGACCACGGACAACAGGTGCAGCACGTGCGCATCGAGCACCTCCCATGGGCGAATCTGCTGTTCGATCATGTTGAAGCGGGCTTGTTCCAGGTTCATCGCGCGAATCACTCCTCAGTTCCGGTGTCAGATGGTCGGCTTGATTTTAGGCGCTTGCGGCAGCTCCCCCTTGGCGGAGAAAAGTCGGCGCAACCCGTTGGCAAGGTCGTCCATGTAGCAGTAGACCACGGGGACCACCACCAGCGTAAGTAACGACGAGGTGATGACGCCCCCGATCACGGCCTGCCCCATCGGCGCGCGCACCTCCGAGCCCTCGCTCAGCGCAAACGCCAGAGGCACCATGCCGAACACCATGGCCAGGGTGGTCATGAGGATGGGGCGCAGGCGCACGCGTGCGGCCAGCAGCAGGGCCTCGTGGCGGTCAAGACCGGGTTGGTGGGTCCCGTCCGCCGCCACCGTGTCTTCGCGCGCGCGAATGGCAAAGTCCACCAGCAAAATGGCATTCTTGGTGACCAGTCCCATCAGCATCACGATGCCGATGACCGAGAACATCGAGAGCGTCGAACGAAACACCAACAGTGCCAGTACGACCCCGATCAAGGTCAGCGGAAGGGCGGTCATCAGGGCCAGTGGCTGCAGAAAACTCTTGAACTGGCTGGCCAGGATCATGTAGATGAACACGATGGCCAGTACCAGCGCGGAAATTGCATATCCGAACGCCTCGGCCATGTCCTTGGTTGATCCGCTGAACTTGTATCCGTAACCCGGCGGCATGTGGATGGTGTCCATCGCGGCTTTGATATCCTCCGACACCTCACCGGCCGAGCGCCCGAGCACGTTGGCGCTCAGGCTGACCTCGCGCGTGAGGTCTCTCCGGTTGATCTGGTTCGGCCCGGTGCTTTCGTGCACCACGGCGAGCTGGTTCAGGCGCACGATGCGCGCCGTGCCATCGGCATTGGTGCCCGCAGTAAACGCCAGACGTTGCAGGTCCTCGGGTGCGTTGCGGGATTCCGGGGCCAGCCGCACGTTGACGTCGTAGGTCTGGTCGTCGGGCGCGCGCCAGTTGCCTACGGTCTGTCCGGCCACCATGGTACGCAGCGCCGCGCCGATCTGCGTGATGCCCACGCCCAGATCGGACGCCACTTCGCGGCGCACCGTGATATCGAGTGTTGGTTTGTCGGGCCTGGCACTGGAATCAAGGTCCACCAGGGCGGGTATGGTGCGCACCTTGTCGACAGCCAGCCGCGTAATGCGTTCGAGTTCCCGTTGGTCGGCGCCCTGGATCGAAAACTGGATCTGCTTGTTGCCGCCGACCGAGTCGAGCAGGCCCACGTGGGTCACGGTAATACCAGGCACCGTGCGCAGGCGCTCACGCAACTTCGCCGACAACATGTCGACGCTGTTGGTTCGGTCCTTGCGGTCGATCAGCCGCACATAGACACTGGCGGATATCTTGCCCTGCGCATTGCCGGTGTTGATCGTGGTCAGTGTGTAACGCACTTCGGGCATCGCGCGCACGATGGCCTCCACCTGGCGGGCCCGGGCCTCGGTGACCTCCAGTGACGAGCCCATGGGGGTGTAAAAATTGAGCGTGGTTTCCGAGAAGTCGGACTTCGGCACGAACTCCGTGCCCAGCAGGGGCACCATCGCCACGCTGGTTCCAAATATGGCGGTGGCCAGCAACACCGTGGCCAGGCGATGGCCGAGCGCCCAGCGCAGGATGCCCTGGTAGCGATCAACCAGCCAGTGGGTGGCCCGGTCGAAGGCGCCGGTCACGCGGCCGATGGTCTTGCCGTACCAGCCTCCCTGTGGTTGCCCGTGGTTATCGATGCTGGGGTCGTGCCACACCGACGACAACATCGGGTCGAGCGTGAAGCTCACGAACATCGAGATCAGCACGGCCGCGACGATCGTCAGGCCGAATTCGTGAAAGAACTTGCCGATGATGCCGCCCATGAAACCAATAGGCAGGAATACGGCCACGATGGACAGTGTCGTGGCGAGCACGGCCAGGCCGATCTCCTGCGTGCCGTCGAGCGAAGCCTGGAACGGAGTTTTTCCCATTTGCACATGGCGAACGATGTTTTCCCGCACCACGATGGCGTCGTCGATGAGCAAACCGACACACAGGCTCAATGCCATCAAGGTAAGCATGTTGATGGTGAAGCCGAGCATGTTCATGAACAGGAACGTGCCAATGATCGCGATCGGCAAGGTCAGGCCGGTGATCACAGTCGAACGCCAGGAATTGAGGAACAGAAAAACAATCAGCACAGTGAGCAGGGCCCCCTCGAACAGGGTGCGGCGCACGTTGTCCACCGAGACCCGGATCTGGCGCGACCCATCCGTGATGGGCTGGAGCTGGAGGCCGGGGGGCAACTGCTTCTGGATCTCGATCACCGCCTTTTGCAGGGCATCGACAACTTCAATCGTGTTCTCGTCCTGCGATTTCTGCACCGTGAGCACCAGGGTGCGCTGCCCGTTGTACAAGGCCAGGCTCTCTACTTCCTGCGCGCCGTCGGCCACGCGGGCGACCTGCTCCACACGCACCGGCGCGCCGTTCTTGCGCGCGACGATGATCTTGCCGAAGTCTTCCGGTCGCTCGATCCGCGCCTCGATCTGGATCACGCGCTCCTGGTCCTTCGAGCGGATGGCGCCCAGGGGCAGGTCCTGGTTGTCGTTGCGCACGGATGCCACCACCTGGTCGGGCGTGATTCCGAAGGCTTCGAGGGCCAGCGGGTTCAAATACAGGTTGATCTCGCGCTTCGTGCCGCCTACCACCGTCACCGAGCCCACGCCCCGGACGTTTTCCAGGCGCTTCTTGAACACCTGGTCGGCCCAGTTCGTCATGGCGACCGCGGACGTGGCGGACACACCTGCCGCGCCGGCCGAGGTTGCCGGGTCGGGCACAACTGCGATCGACCAAATGGCGCGTGCCGAGGGGTCAAATCGCAACACGCGGGGTTCCTTGACCTCGGCGCGTAGCAAAGGCTTGATGGCCGCCACCTTTTCGCGCACGTCGTCGGCGGCCTTGCGGCCATTGACTTGCAGCCCGAACTCGATCACGACGACCGACTGGCCCTCGATCGTGCGCGAGGTCAGCGCGTTGATGCCGGCAATCGAATTGACACCTTCTTCCACCTTCTTGGTGACTTCGCTCTCGACGATCTCCGGTGCCGCGCCGGGATAGTCGGTGATCACCACCACCACGGGCAGATCGACATTGGGAAACTGGTCGATCTGAAGGCGCTGGTACGAAAACAGGCCCAGTACGACCAGAGCCACCATGACCATGGTGGCAAATACCGGGTTCTGCAGGCTGACGCGGGTGAACCACATGGCCTACTTCACGCCCGCAGTGACAGTGATGGGTGTGCCTTCGCGCAAGGTTCCCACCGTGCCGACGAGCAGGCTGGTATTGACGGGAACACCCTTGATCACCACCATGGTTTGCCCGCCGACCTCTCCGCGCGCACCAAGCTCGACCGGCTGGTGCAACACCTTGTTGGTGTTGCTGATGAGTTGTACATACGGCGCTGGTTTGTCGGTCCGCACGGCACTCAAGGGCACGGCCGCTGCCTGCATGGATCCGATGGACAGTTTGCCCTGGGCAAACAGGCCCTGGCGCAAACCGGGCAGCGGGTCCAGCACCAGGTAGGCCAGCACCGCCCGGCTGCCGGTCACGACAGTGGGATTGACCCGTACCACGCGTGCCAGCACCGGTGCCGCTGCGCCTTCGATCTGCAGCAGCGCCGTCTGGCCAGGCTGCACTTGCATGGCATCGGCAGGACTCAGGCTGGCTTCAAGCTCCAGGCGGTTCAGGTCCACGATCTCGACCACCCGTCCGTCCAGCGCCATGCGTTCACCGTTTTGCGCCAGCCGCTGCGCGACCTGCCCCGTAATTGGCGAACGCAGCACGGTATCGTCCAGTGCCTTGCGCGCCACATCGGCGCCAGCGACCGCCGCACGGTAGTTGCCTTCGGCGGAAGCGAGCGTGGCACTCGACGAGTCCAGCGCCCATCTGGAGATGAATCCCTGTTCCACGAGTGAGCGGTTGTTGTCGAAGGTGCGCTGGGCGATCTCCACCTGCGCTTTGGCAGATTCCGCCTGTTGTTGCGACTGCCGCAGGCGGGCCTGGGAGTCGGTGGGCTCGACCCGCGCCACGATTTGCCCGGCGCGGACCACATCACCCTCGCGCAGCGTGAACCCCTGAAGCTCCCCCGCCACCCGCGCCTTGATGATCACCGCGTTGGACGCCTTGAGCGTGCCGGAGATTGGCAACGCCTGGTCGAGGTCGCGCATCTGCACCTGCACCAGGTCGGTCGGCGCCAGCTCCACACCGGCTTCGGCGCGTTGGGTCAGTCGGGCCGCATCAGTGGCCTGTTGGGCCTTGCGCTGCGCCATGAAGCGCACCCCACCCACAGCCAGCGCAGCAAGTACCAGGGCAGCAATGCCCCATTTGATCCAGAGACGCATGATTCAGGGATGTCCTTGTTGGTCAATACTTGGAGCCGGCGCCGCGCACAGGCCACGCAGGATGGTGTCGATCTGCACCCGGATGTAGTCTTCCGGGACGATGCGCGACTGCATGGGCAAGCAGGCCCCCAAAGAGTGTTTCCACATCAGCAGGAACATCATGGGCGCCAGCACCACGTAAACGCCGTACTGCATGTCGATGGACCGGAACTCGCCACGGTCGATGCCCCGATGCAGGATCCGCGCGATGAGTGCGCGCCCCGGCTCGACGACCTCCT